>DATLYB010000025.1:0-5444 GCA_035575215.1 Chitinophagales bacterium | reverse complement strand
GCTGTACAACACGGTTTTCAAAAAACTGTTCGATTTGGGTGACATCATCGGTGTGAAAGGGTTCGTGTTCACTACGCAAACGGGTGAAATCACCGTTCATGTGAAGGAAATCAAACTGCTGAGCAAATCGCTTCGCCCGCTGCCTGTTGTGAAAGAAGCTGAAGGAAAAGTTTTCGACCAGGTGACCGACCCGGAATTCCGCTACCGCCAGCGCTATGTTGATTTGATTGTGAATCAGAAATCGCGGGAAGTTTTCGTAAAGCGAACAAAGCTGATTAATTCGATGCGCGATTTTCTGAACAGCAAAGGATATCTCGAAGTGGAAACGCCTGTTCTGCAGCCCATTTACGGGGGTGCGGCTGCCCGTCCGTTTACTACGCATCACAACACGCTGGACATGACGCTTTACCTGCGCATAGCTGATGAGCTGTACCTGAAAAGGCTGATTGTGGGCGGATTTGACGGAGTATATGAAATCGCCAAAGATTTCCGTAACGAAGGGATGGACCGCTCCCACAACCCCGAATTCACGATGATGGAGTTGTATGTCGCCTATAAGGATTACATGTGGATGATGGAGTTGGTGGAAGAGATGCTGGAAAAAATTGCGCTTGATCTCCACGGAACCACCAAAGTAAAAGTGGGAGAAAACACCATTGACTTCAGGCGCCCTTATCCTCGCTACACGATGTACGAAGCGATTAAGCGGTTTGCCAATGTGGATATTTCACAGATGAGCGAACAGGAGATTTTTGAGACCGCGAAAAAACTGAAAGTGGAAGTGGACAAAACGATGGGCAAGGGAAAATTGATTGATGAGATTTTCAGCGAACTCTGCGAGCCGAATTTAATTCAGCCCACGTTTATCACCGACTACCCGGTGGAGATGTCGCCTCTTGCCAAAAAGCATCGCAGCAAGCCCGGATTGGTGGAGCGGTTTGAACTGATTTGCAACGGCAAGGAAATCTGCAATGCTTTTTCCGAACTCAACGACCCGCTCGACCAGCGCGCCCGCTTCGAGGAACAGCTGAAGCTGAAGGAGCGCGGGGATGAAGAGGCGATGCTTCTTGACGAGGACTTCCTGCGCGCGCTTGAATACGGTATGCCGCCCACTGCCGGGCTCGGCATTGGTGTTGACCGCCTTGCCATGCTGCTCACCGATTCGCCTTCCATTCAAGATGTGATTTTGTTCCCGCAGATGAAACCGGAGAAGAAAGTTTGAAGTGTAAGGCTTGATTGTTTCTTTGTAAAGATGCTTGTGAACTTCTAACTTCAAACTTTCTTCTTTCTTTGCCTCCACATATACATATACAGCTTGGGAAAGAACGGAAGGTACGATAGCAACACAATTCCAAGAAAAATATTCATTGCATTTAAGCTCCAGTCGTTCGCTTTCATTGCAGATAACAAAATCATCCATTCGCCAGACACCCCCATCGGATATAAGCCGATGAAAAGCGTGTAACGCAGGAAAGTAAGCCACTGGATTTGTTTATTCAGAAGTGATACGAAGTAGTAGCTGTAACGCACCATTTCGGTGATGCCCCAGGCAAGAGTCACCAAGGTGACACCTGTGATTCCAAATACACGAATAAGTTCAGATTGCGAAAGCAGATTGATGAATACAAGTACAAAAAGCCTGGAGAACACCTGTATGAAGGTGGTGAAAACAGGCGAGCTTACCCATCCCCTCGCAGCATGAACAATTTCCAATACCGCTGCCCCCTGACAGATGTTGAGGAGCAGCAGCGAAACAGCATCCATCGCGAAACCGTTCAGTAATTCCCCGCCAACAAAGGCAGCCCAGCCGATAGCGAGAATCAGGTTATAGGCGATGAGGTAATTGCGCTTCACCTCATCAAGATAATTATCATTCCGAAACTTTTATAAAACCCTGCCGTATCAGCTTGTGATTTTTTTGTTGAACCTAAAACCGGAACTATGAGAGGAATGAAAAACGTACTCGCGATTTTTGTGTTGGGATTGATGACATCGCTGAGCTTCGCCCAGACAAACAACCAGCCAACCGCAGCCAATGGCCAGTTTGTAAGCTGGCAAAATGAAGAAGACAATGATTATTTGAGGAGCCGTGCATTCATACGTCAGGTAGGAATCACTCAAATAACTTGCGGAAGCATAATGCTTCCGGCAGGATTGACGCTGATAGGCTTTGGTACTCACAAAGTGAACCATCCTGATATTAACGTCACGCCCGAAGGGGATGCAGTTGAAAACCTGTCGCATCGCAGAAACGGGATGATTATGATTGCCACCGGTACAATTACCAGCGTTGCCGGAGCCATTCTCATTATGAGAGGCACTGACACCCTGAAGAAAATCAGAAACAAGCAGGGAGAAGTGATTTCGGAGCTTACTCTTCCCAAAAGCGGAGCGGGCTTGGCGGTAAGGTTTTAACAGAAACAAGAGTTACCTTAACGTACTAATAGGAAAGCTCGCCTTGTGCGGGCTTTTTTATTTCGAAGAAATGGGAAGAACATTCATTGATGCTGTTTTTCAGCATACTAAGGCAAAGAGTATCTGATTACCGCCTCTTTTTTGACATTCCTTTAACAATCCTTAACAGTCTTTACACAACTTTTTGGCACGATGGTTGTTTTATTCTTCAGTGATACGAATTTGATAAAAAGAAAGAAACCAAAAGCCATGTTGCAGCTCATGAAAATTCACCGGCTTAACAGTTTGAGGGAGCAATATAAAAAAGTGAAAGCAGAGGCATTGAAATTTATGAAGTCAGGCGATTTGAAGAACTATGTTAAGAAGCTTGCGAAAGCAAGTAAAATTCAGAATGAGTACTTGGAAACATTGAAGTTGCAGGTGTAGGAAAGAAGCAACAATCCTTTTCATGACCGGAAAAGCCGTCTCTTATGGGTGGGGACGGCTTTTTTGTTTTCCCCCTTCTTGATGTTACCAGCTAATTCGTTGTTTAGAGAGTAATCGGTTTATTACCTTCGCATTCTAAAACTAACGCTCAACAACCACAATGAATCTTCACGAATATCAGGCAAAGGAAATCCTCAGCACATTCGGAGTGCCAACACAGAAAGGAATTCCCGTTGACAAGCCGGAAGCCGCTTTGGAAGCCGCAAAAAAATTGCAGTCGGAAACAGGAACCCAATTTTGGGTGATTAAAGCACAAATCCATGCGGGCGGCAGGGGAAAGGGCGGGGGCGTGAAGCTTGCAAAAAATCTGGATGAAGTGAAGGAAAAGGCATCAGCTATTCTCGGTATGCAACTCGTCACTCCGCAAACAGGACCGCAAGGCAAGAAAGTCAACAAGATTCTAGTGGCGCAAGATGTCTTCTATTCCGGAGCAAGCCAGCCCAAGGAAATCTACATCAGCATCCTGCTTGACCGCGCTCAGAGCAAAAATGTCATCATCTACACTACCGAAGGCGGCATGGATATCGAAGAGGTTGCCGCCAAAACTCCTCACCTCCTTTTCAAGGAAACCGTTGACCCGCTTATCGGGCTGAAACCCTTCCAGGCGCGAAGAATTGCCTTCAATCTCAACCTTTCAGGCAACGCCTTCAATGAGATGGTCAGCTTTGTGCAAAAACTCTATAAGGCGTATATCACCATTGACGCCTCGCTCGTTGAAATCAATCCTCTGCTGAAAACTTCCGATGATAAAATCATTGCCGTTGATGCCAAGGTACAGTTGGATGACAACGCCCTCTTCCGGCATAAAGACTACGAAGCCTTACGCGACATTACTGAAGAAGACCCCACCGAAGTGGAGGCAGGAAAGCATAACCTCAACTTCATCAAGCTTGATGGGAACGTGGGTTGCATGGTGAATGGTGCAGGATTGGCAATGGCAACCATGGATATGATAAAGCTCGCAGGCGGCTCACCCGCCAATTTTCTCGATGTGGGCGGCACCGCCAGCGCCCAAACTGTTGAAGCAGGCTTCCGCATCATCCTCAAAGACCCTAATGTCAAAGCCATCCTCGTTAACATTTTCGGAGGCATCGTGCGCTGCGACCGGGTGGCGCAGGGAATCATCGAAGCCTGCAAACATATCGGCACTATCCGCATTCCCATTATCGTGCGGCTGCAAGGAACGAATGCCGAAGTCGCCAAAGAGCTGATTGACAAGTCAGGACTAAAGGTTCGCTCAGCCATTCTGCTGAAGGAAGCTGCCGAGCTTGTGCAGAGCGCCCTGAAATAGAAGAGCCGGGTAATTGATTAACATCATTTCCCCTCCGCTATGTTATGTCTAATTTTTATCTGCCTAACTAAGGAGATGAAATGGATTTTTATCGCCCTGCTTGCATTATTCTCCCCTAAATTATTTTCTCAGGATACTATCATATTTAAAAGCAGGGATACCATTCCGGCAAAGGTGCTTGACGAAACCGCTACCGAGATACGATATAAACGATTGGACAAACAAGACGGTCTTATCTACATGGTAAGCAAATCCCGGCTCGCACGGATACGCTATGAAAACGGAACCGAAGTGGTTTTCAGCAAACACTATTACTCTGAGAGTTCAGCCGAATTACAGGCGCGGAAAGCCAGGCGAAATGAGCGGGTTGCCAGGCGGAGGGCAAGGCGCGTAATTGTTAACGAACCTGATTTGTGGAACCATGCCATCATCAATTATTGGGAAAATCCCGCGCTGGCAGGCGAAGACCGGCAGATTGTCCAAACCACTGATTTCGACAACGATCATTCGGGTGATTATATTCGCACAGGGATAGACTTTCCAGTTCACAGGAAGAAACACATCGCCTTTGCATTAGGACCTTATTTTGCCGCAAAGCGCTATGGCTCTGAAAGCGGCAACAGCAGAAAAACGCTGGCAATCAGCGGCTCATTCAAATATCATTTTCAGAACCAAAGTGATTTCAGTGCCGGAGTGTCAGGTGGTTTCGTTGACGTTCGCACTTCCCGTTTTTCAAGTTATGATTTTTTTGAAGCACACCTGGGCGACACTGCTTTTTTCCCAAAAGTGAGGGAAGGATGGGACAGCGCCTGGGCGTTCGATACAAAATATACCCGTTTCGGTCCGCTGAATATCGGAGTTTGGTATAACGGCAAAAACTGTTTTGCAGGAGCAAGCATCATGAACGTGACCCGCTATGATGAAGGCGTCTTCGGTGAACATCAGCCCAGTCCGCTTTACTTCAGTATGGTGGCAGGCTACCATCTCAACATCAAAGGAAAGGCATTCCTTACCCCATCGCTTGCTTTCCGCACGCAGGGATTCACGATGCACAGCATTACGCCCCGCCTCACCGCGAGCCTCAGCCGCAGCAGGCTGCTGCTCGGCACTTATTATGAGGACAAAAGAATCTATGGCGTGTTTGGATTTGACCTTGCTTCTCATTTCCAGGTGACGTTCGCTTTAGGCGGCTCCGTTGCGAGGCAGGACATCCGCCCAGGCATTTATTTTGCCGGAGCTGTGCGCCTTCATT
>DATLYB010000024.1:0-2909 GCA_035575215.1 Chitinophagales bacterium | reverse complement strand
TGCAATGCGCCCACGCCCAGGCTTCCGCGCTCTTTCTGCCGTAAATGTGACCAATCATTCCCGGACGATCTTTCAGCTCAAATGCCTGCGGGCCGCATCGGATGGTTCCCGAAAAACGCAGGTCGAGAAAGCAGGCGTTATACACGCTCTTCGCAACGCCAAGCCATTGCATCACCTTCGGCACATGCTCAAAGCGATAACCATTGTCCCTGAATTGCAGGTCCCAGCTGATGTCGCCTGCGCTGCCAATGGCATTGCATGTATCAAGATGATTTTTCCCAAGATGAAAAACCTGCGGCTTGCCTGCATAGCGTTCCGTTTTTTCTGCATCGGGAATAATCACGCTGTTGGCGGGTGAGAGCATCGAGAGGCGCCATGTGTTTTTTCCGGTTTTGACCAACCCGTCATCAAAGGCAATCGCCCAGGTGCTTGCCTCGCTGCGCATTCCGTCAAGTATTGTGTAGCGGAACCAAAACGCTTTTTGCGGTGCCGCGTCAATCTTTCCATACCACACTTCATAATGGGGGGCGGATTGATTGGTTCTTGCAAATCCGGGCGGCAGGGATGACGCTGACTTCGGATATGTCAAAACGAGCGTCAGGGCGACAAACGCATCGGCAAAAGCACACAGCAGCCAGACAGAGCCCAGCAGGAAAGCGAGATACAGAAAGCCGGCAACGCTGATGGTCTTGGCAGTGACAAGCGCGGTGTAATAACCTTTTGTTTCGGGGTTCCGCGATGAAAGAAAAGCGAGAACCGCTATGGTTCCCATCAGCGAAAGCGTCAGGATGTGCCACAGCGTGCGGGGTGAAGCTTCAATGGAACCGCTTAATCCGATTGCGTTGCCCGTGGCGGTTAGGAAATTTTCCAACCGGCTGGGGAAAAGCAAAAAAATCAATCCGGCAACAAGAAAAATCCAGCTCCACATCCGGGCAACTAAGGCATAAAGTTTCATTCCTTCAGCTTTATCCGAAAAGTAAATGAATTTAATCCTTGCCGGCAATAATTTTCAGGCTTTCAAAGTTCAGAGAACAGATGTTGAAAATATCGCCTTGTCGAAGATATGAGTGTTCCGCAGAAACACTTTTGATGGGGGGATAATGCCGCTTACTTTTTTCTCACTCATTTTCTTTGCCTCACGCATCCCTCCGCGTCTGCTGCTGTAGCAACGTAAAAGCTTTCTCAAAAAATCAGATACCTTTCTTTGCCGCCTCATTTTATATTCGTACCTTGTGAAAGAACGGGTGACTTCGGATTAGTCAAATAGCTCTGCAAATAGGAACCTTTATTTTTTTACATCCTCCTCTGAGTCATGAAGGCAGGATTTGCGCGAATAATTTTTTCAGCTGTTTGCGGTGCATTCACGGCAGAGCTGCACGCGCAGTGCAGCGTATCGCTGAGCGGCAGCGCTTCGGTGTGCCTGGGTGCTTCCACCACGCTTACCGCCACTCCCGCAGGGTTCAGCGGAACTCCCGCTTATGTCTGGAGCCCCAGCGGCAGCGGCTCATCCTCCACGGTAAGCCCTTCCACAACAACCATCTATTCTGTCACAGCAAGTGACGGAACGTGTTCTGCGGTTGCCTCGGTAACCGTTACGGTAAATCCCAATCCCGCTGCCTCCTTCACCTTCACCAACAATAATGCATGTGCGGGAACCTCCGTCAGCTTCACCTCATCGGCAAGCGGTGGGCAGCCGCCTTACAGCTACGCATGGAACTTTGGCGGTGCGGGCTCTTCAGCGCAGGCAAACCCATCGTTCTCTTTCAATCCTCCCGCAGGTTCAGGAACGCAGGCATATAATGTGACACTCACGGTGACCGACAGCAAAGGCTGCAGCGCCACAGCAACGCAAAACGTGAATGTCAGCCGGAAGCCCGATGCGTCCATTCAAGACCAGGACCCCTTCTCCCCCTGGACATTTTGCGACTCCACCGGTGGAACCATTCTTGTGATTGATAACACTTCATCCACGCAAGCTTCGAACACCAATTACAACATTAACTGGGGTGATGGCTCACCGCCATACAACGGCTCAACACTGCCCAACGGAACATCACATACCTATTCAGCACAAGGCTACTTCACTATAGTGCTTACCGTTACGGGGTCCAACGGATGCACGGCAACGCGCACCTACAGTGTTTTTGTGGGCGGAAATCCGGAGATTGGTCTGGCGAATCCCGGTGGCACTGTGAACGCATGTGTGTCGAGGTCATTCACTTTTCCGATAACGAATTTTTCCAATAATCCTCCCGGCACAACCTACACCGTCACCGTCAATGACGGCACCACGCCCGTAGTATATCAGCATCCCCCGCCTTCATCCTACACCCACAACTTTACCATTTCATCGTGCGGCTACACCAGCCTGGGTGGATTTGCGAACGCCTTTCATGTCAGGATTGTCGCTGACAATCCCTGCGGCACCACGGCTGCGCTGGTGGAGCCTATCCGCCTGGGAAGTCCTCCTGTTGCCGATTTCACTTACACCCCGCAGGTATGCAGCGGCTCAACAATCGTATTCACCAGCACATCGCAGGGAAATTACAACAACAACGGAGTTTGCACCAGCACGCTGGTAGGCAATTGGAATATCACTCCGGCTTCGGGATGGACGCTGACTTCCGGCTCGCTTGCGTCATCCAGCCCCATCAGCGTCAATTTTTCCCAGCCCGGCACATACAACGTGCAACTGATTGTGAGCAATCCCTGCGGCACTGACACCACTGTCAAGCCTGTTTGCGTGGCACCCGCTCCGGATGCGGACTTTTCGGTGCCGTCATTATCCGGCTGCGCTCCCCTGAATGTTCCGATTAACAACATCTCGAACACTGTGGGCGCGTGCGGCAATACAACTTACGCATGGGCAGTGACGCACAACGGTTCACTATGCTCGTCTGGCGGCAACT
>DATLYB010000023.1:0-6390 GCA_035575215.1 Chitinophagales bacterium | reverse complement strand
GAATGGGTGGGTCAATTTAGTCCTAGAATTTGCATGCGCATGCCCGGAACGCGCATCCTAAATTTCTACTATTGTAGATGGATATTGCAGTAAGTAACACTCTGATAAGCGAGGTAAGGGAATCTGAACAGTCTAACGCGCGTTCTGAATTTTGTTACTGTTCCAATTATCATAGGATAGCTTGGGAAGGCAGACAGGCAATCAAAAAAACCTGCATGTCAGCAGGGTAATATCATCCAGAAAAATTCCTCCTGCCCCTTTAAATTCGGTTACCTCTTCAATCAGCTTTTTATTGAATTTTTCGGCATCCAGCCAATGATGCTTGCGGATGAATTGATTCAGGCGTTCAATCCCGTAGTACTCCTGCTTTTCATTTTCAAAATCCGTCAGGCCATCCGTGTAGTTGATAAGCAGCGCATTTCTTTTCACCGTCAGCTCACCCGCTGAAATTCTCGGCAGGTCTTCGAACATCCCCAGTAATGTGCATCCCTTCGTAAGTTCGGTGAGATTGCCGTCTTCATAAAGGATAGATGGATTGTGCCCGGCATTCACGTATTGCAGCATACGTGTTTTCGGGTTGTAAATACCCAGAAACAATGTGATAAATTTTTCTCCTCGGGTGATACGGTTTACGATGTCATTCAGCATTTCAATGAACACCGTCAATTCCGTAATATCCTTTGCAAGCAATCGCAGGTTCGCCTGGAAGTTGGACATCAGCAAAGCAGCAGCCACGCCTTTTCCTGAAATATCGCCCACGCAAAACATCATGCGTCCGTCAGGAAGTTCAATGTAATCATAATAATCGCCACCAATATCATGATGCGGCAGATACACCGCTGCCATCTCCACCCTGTCGTTATCCGGCAGTTTTTCAGGGAATAAGGTTGACTGCATCTGCGCAGCCAGCTCCAACTCTTTCTTCAGCACTTCCTGCTCAATCTGCACGCGCAGCAGCCTGCGGTTTTCCACCGCAACAATTGCAATGTTGGTGAGCGTTTGGATAAAGCGGAGCTGCTCTTCGGTGGAAATATTTTCGGGCATATCGCCAATCAAAACAAAAGCCAGCGCCCTGCCCTGATGAATTACCGGAATCACTACATCAAAATCTTTCAACGCGCTGATTTTCTTCTCATCCAGGTGAGTCATCTTTTCATAAAAAATCAAATCCCTTTCAATATCTATACCTTTTGCCTCGCTGCTCACACCTGAAGCACACACACACTCCCAATTTTCGTTTTTCACAAATACCAAAAGCTTCGGCACGCTGAATTGCGCCTTCAGCGTGAATTCATAAATCCTGAGAAGGGCGGAAGTCGGAAAGTTGTTGTTGATTGCCTGCGAGATATCGAGCAGCGCGTCAATCTGCAACTGCTTCAGCCTGACGAGCCGCTCGTAGCTGGCAACAAGTTTCTCTAAAGTGGCTTGCTCGGTAAGACTGCTCATTCGAATACGAAATTCTTAATAAACACCCAGTTCGTTCAGGCTAATTCTGAACAACATGAACGAAAGTGTTGAGCACAGAGCACAGAAACATCATGCATCAACATTTCCTATTTTTGGATTTTATGATTTCGCAGCGCTCCATCAGCCTCATTTTAGAGTCGGCAAACATCGTGGAAGTAATCGGAGAGTATGTGCGCCTGAAGCGGGTAGGCTCCAACTATGCGGGGCTGTGTCCATTTCATAATGAAAAGACGCCATCGTTCAACGTTTCGCCCAGCCGGGGCATCTACAAATGCTTCGGGTGCGGGGCGGCTGGCAATGTCAGCAAATTTCTGATGGAACATGAGCACTTCTCCTACCCCGAAGCGCTCAGGTATCTGGCGGAAAAATATCGCATCGAGATTGAGGAAATAAGAACAGACAAGCCGGAAGACAAAGCCGGGGAGAACCTGAAGGAAAGCCTGATGGTGGCTAACGGCTTTGCGCAGAAATTCTATTCCGATATACTCTTCCATTCCGATGACGGCAAAGCCATCGGGCTGAGCTACTTTACCGAACGCGGATTCCGCGAGGATACGATTAAAAAATTTCAGCTTGGCTTTGCCCCGAAAGCCGAGGATGCTTTTTACAATGAAGCCAAAGCTAAAAGCTACAACGAAGAAATTCTGAAAAGTGCGGGGCTGATTACCGAGCGAGGAAACAGGAAGGTTGATTTCTTCCGCGAACGGGTAATGTTCCCGATTCACAACTTTTCAGGACGTGTGATTGGATTCGGAGGAAGGATTCTCACCCATGAAAAGGGCGTCCCAAAATATATCAACACCCCGCAGACGCCCATCTACGACAAGAGCAAAACGCTCTACGGAATTTTTTTCGCAAAAAACTCCGTCAGGAAAAACGATGAATGCATCCTGGTGGAAGGCTATACGGATGTGATTTCCCTCAGCCAGGCGGGAATCGAGAATGTGGTCGCCTCCTCCGGCACTTCGCTCACTGCCGAGCAGGCAAAGCTCATCAGGCGGATGACACAAAACGTAACGATTCTTTACGATGGCGACAGTGCAGGATTGAAAGCAGCTCTGAGAGGCATTGATATTTTGCTGGAGGAGGACTTGAACGTGCGTGTCATTGCACTGCCCGAGCCCGAAGACCCGGATTCGTTTGTCAGGACGCATGGCGCTTTGGCATTGCAGGAATATATCGCGAAAAACAAGAGCGATTTCATCCTGTTCAAAACGAAACTGCTGCTGTGTGAAATCGGCAACGACCCTTACAAGAAAGCGGAAGCCATCAAGGATATCGTCACCTCTATTGCGATTATACCCGATGCCATCAAGCGCTCGCTTCTGCTGAAGGAATGCAGCTTCCTGCTTTCCGTTGACGAGCAAATCCTCATCAGCGAAACCAATAAAATCAAGCGCAATAAATTTTCGCGCGAGGCGAATATATCCAGCCAGGAAGTGATTCTCATCAGCCATGACGCGCAGCCCGTTCACGACCAGCGGACCTCCGACCATCAACAGAATTTCGAACTGCAGGAGAGAGACATCATCCGCCTTTTGCTCGAATACGGAAATGAGTTGGTAGAGATAGAATATGAGGGCGGAAAAAAATCAGAGCCGGTGCTGAAGCTCATTCTGGAAGACCTCCAAGGCATTACGCTGGAAAATCCGCTGCTGAACCGTATTCTCGAAGAGTTTGCTGAGGGAATAAAAAATGAAAAAATCCCCGACCAGAATTATTTCATTCATCATCCGCAGAAAGAAATATGCGACCTCGCCATCGGGCTGCTGTATTCCCCTTACGAGATTAGCCCCAACTGGTACACCATGCACGACATCGTGGTGACCGATAAGCGCTTCATTTTCCGTCAGGACATCCGCAGTTCGATGAGCCGCTTCAAGCTGAAACGGCTGCTGCGGATGATTGACGAATGCCAGCAAAAAGCTAAGCAGGCGAAAGATGAAGAAGAGATTGACCGCTGCCTGCGCAAATTGCACCGTTACCAGGTTTTGAAAAAAGAATTGGCGAATGACCTGGGAACAGTGGTGCTAAGGTGAACGTTTGTTCAACCTCAGTGCGTCTTCGATTCCGATGAATTGAGGATTCTGCCCATCGCGGTCGGCAAGAATCACTGCGTTAGCCCCCCGCCTGCAGCAATTCGATTTTCGGAATAAACAATCCGGGCACCGTCCGCAAATGCTGCGGGAATCTCAATTCAGGTTTTGCGTTCCGGCTAAGGTCGCTATTGTCCG
Organism: Chitinophagales bacterium; assembly: GCA_035575215.1. Taxonomy (GTDB): domain Bacteria; phylum Bacteroidota; class Bacteroidia; order Chitinophagales; family CAIOSU01; genus DATLYB01. The sequence goes on along the minus strand of DATLYB010000023.1, from coordinate 2,689 downwards.
TATCATGCGAAGCCTTGCTGAAAATGAAGCAGAATGGCATTGCAATCCTGAAGCAGGCTTATGAGAACGATTATTTCAAAAAAACAGTCTCCCTGACAGGATTCGAACCTGCGACCCGCTGATTAAGAGTCAGCTGCTCTGCCAACTGAGCTACAGAGAGAGGGGTGCAAATTTAGGATGATAATTCCGAAGATGTGAACAATGCACAGCCGGGAATTCAATGCCCTTTCCATTTGGGAATTCCGGGCAGCAGTTGCCTCTGACGTACGGCTTCAAATAGGATGATGGCTGCCGACACCGATACATTCAGCGAATCAATCACACCTCGCATGGGGATGAATATTTTAGCATCCGCCTCACGCAGCCACTCAGAACTCAATCCGGTGGCCTCCGAGCCAACAACAATGGCTGCGGGTTGTGTGAAGTCAACGGAGGCATAATGCCTGGCGTTGCCGGGGGTTGCGGCAAGTATTTTCACTCCTTTTTTCCGCAGCCATGAAATTGCCTCCTGAGCCGTGCAAAAGGCTATTTGCTGGGTAAACAGGCATCCGAGGCTCGAGCGAATGACATTGGGACTGAAGAGGTCAGCGTGAGGGTCGCACACCAGCACGGCATCCAGCGCAGCCGCATCGGTGGTTCTGAGCAATGCCCCCAAATTTCCGGGCTTCTCAACGCTTTCCACAACAAGCAGGAATGGGTTTTCAGCCAGCTTGATTTGTTCTAGTTTTATGTCGCGCATCTCTGCAACGGCAATCACTCCTTCGGTGGTTTCGCGCATGGCAATCTTTTCATAGGCGTTTTCGCTGATTTCCACCCAGGTTGCTTTTGGGTTGTTTGCTTTCAAAGCAGCCAACGCATCCTGCCTTGCAAGCCGCCTGCAAAAGAAAATTTCGGTTAGCCGGTATCCGCCCTTCAGCGCAAGAGTAATTTCACGGATTCCTTCAATCACAAAAAGCCGCTCCATACTCCGCTGGCGGGCTTTTTCGCGAAGCCGGATGATGCGCTGGATTTTAGGATTCTTCTCCGAAGTGATTTGAGGCATATTGGAATTGCTGTCATTCAAAATTCAGCCATTCATCTTCATTGCACGTTGAGTGCGCTGAAATGAAATTAAGTATTATTGTGCATGACCTCCTCATACCGGTTCCTCTCTCCGCGTTACTGGAAAGATTATGAACTGCTGGACTGCGGCAATTTTGAAAAACTGGAACGCTTTGGCGCATTTATCCTTTGGCGCCCCGAGCCGCAGGCGATTTGGGATAAACAACTTTCGCAGAAGGAATGGGATTCGCTTTGGAATGCAAAGTATGTCAGAGAAAAAGGGCGTGATGACATCTTACTTACCACTGAAAAAGGGAACTGGACGAAAAAAACCGGAATGAAAGACCGCTGGATGATTGGGTACAGCAGTACGCAGCTTGACTTGAAATTCAACCTTTCTCTCACCGCATTCGGTCACATCGGAATTTTTCCGGAGCAGGCAGAGAATTGGGAATTCATCTATGAAAGCGTAAAATCTCTTGACGCGGAGAAGCCAAAAGTGCTGAATTTATTTGCCTATTCGGGCGGGTCATCGCTGGCGGCATGTGCGGCTGGCGCGGAAGTCGTTCATCTTGATTCGGTGAAACAAGCGGTAACGTGGGCGAATGAAAACAAACAAGCAAGCGGCTTGAACGGAGTGATTCGCTGGCTGGTGGAAGATGCGATGAAGTTTGTGAAACGCGAAGAACGCAGGGGAAGCAGGTATCATGGCATCATTCTCGACCCGCCCGCTTACGGCAGGGGACCGGAAGGGGAGAAGTGGCTGCTCAGCAAGCATCTGAATGAGATGGTGAGCATCTGCAACCATTTGCTGCATCCCACCCATCATTTCTTCCTGCTTAATATTTACTCAATCGGCTTTTCGGCTGTCATACTGGATACGCTTCTCAACACTCACTTTGGAAAAGCCAAAAGGGAAATCGGGGAGTTAATTGTTTGCTCAAAAACCGGAATGCAGTTGCCCCTCGGAACATGGGCAAGATTTAGAACATAGACGGCTTGCATCTATTTCTTCAGAATCTCAAACTCCACTCTGCGGTTCAACTGCATTCCCTCTTCGGTGTCGTTGGATGCCACCGGTTTAGTTTCACCGTAGCCTTTGGCAATCAGGCGGGATGCGTCAATGCCATGCCGGATGATGTAATCAACCACTGCTTTTGCCCGGTTTTGCGAAAGAACGAGATTATAATTATCGCTTCCGCGATGGTCGGTATGACCGGAAAGCTCGATTTCCACTTTCTGATTTTCTCTCAGAAAAGCAACCACTCTGTCCAGTTCGGGAAATGACTCAGGGCGCAGTGTAGCTTTGTCATAATCGAAAAAAATGTTGTTGAGCCGCACGATTTCACCCACTTCTATCGGAGCGAGGTACAAATCTTTTTGAATTTCCTGGTATTCGGCAACCTGGGTGAGGTCTAAGTTGTCTGAAACGGAAATATATCCGTCAGCCTTGGCCAGAATGCCGTACAGCTTTCCGTAAGGGAGCACTATTTTGTAAGAGCCGTTGTCCGGTTCTGAACGCGCGATACCGGCTTCCTCTCCACCGGGCAGCGTTTCATACTCCACATCCGCGTTGCCGATGGGCTTCAGGGTCTTCTTATTGAAAACTGTTCCATACACCAGCATCACCGGATTGGGACGGATTTCC
>DATLYB010000022.1:0-3190 GCA_035575215.1 Chitinophagales bacterium | reverse complement strand
TTCACCGATGAGCCATGCGTGAGGTGCCCGCCATGTGAGAGATTGAATCCGAGAATTTTATCACCTGGCTTGAGCAGCGCCAGCATCACAGCGGCATTCGCCTGTGCTCCTGAATGTGGCTGTACGTTGGCGTATTCCGCCTTAAACAACTGCCTGATGCGGTCAATCGCGAGCTGCTCAGATTCATCCACAAACTCGCATCCGCCATAGTACCGCCTCCCCGGATAGCCTTCCGCGTATTTGTTGGTAAGAACGCTGCCCATTGCTTCCAGCACCTGGGGGCTCACAAAATTTTCCGAAGCAATCAACTCAATGCCGGATGTCTGCCGGTCTAATTCCTTTTTGATGATTTCAAAAATTTGCGTGTCGCGCTGCAAGTGTTGTGTTTTTTTAGCAGTAAGAGCTTCCATAATCTGTTGGTTGGTTTGATACAAATGTAAGGAATTTGATAGTTGCGGGCAGAAACGGCAGCGTGGTAAATCATACAGACTGAAAAACCAAGTCATGAGTCCAAAACCACTTATATTTGCTCTTGATTTTTTAAAAAAAGGACCGGTAGTTCAGTTGGTTAGAATGCTGCCCTGTCACGGCAGAGGTCGCGGGTTCGAGTCCCGTCCGGTCCGCTAACCCTTGGGATTTCCGATTCCAGCCCCGGTAAGCAATTATCGGGGTTTTTATTTTTTATCGGTATCTGAGTACTTTTGGCTTAGAATTGCCGGGGGTGTACAGATTATCCCCACCGAAAAACATTCAACACTCACAATGACATATCTTGATTTCGAAAAACCCATTGCCGAGCTTCAGGAGCAACTGAATCTATTGAGGCAAAAAAAAGAAGGAGGCGGTGAAGAATCTTATGATAAGGAAATTAAAGAACTCGAAGAGCAAATCAGCACGAAAAAGAAAGAAATCTACAGCCATTTAACCGGCTGGCAGAAGGTACAGATTTCACGTCATCCCGACAGACCTTATACCCTATTCTATGCAGAAAAAATATGTTCGAAGTTCATCGAGTTACATGGCGACCGAAATTTTGCCGATTGCAAGGCAATCGTTGGCGGCTTTGGCAATATGAGCGGGCAGACGGTGATGATTATCGGTCATCAAAAAGGCACGACTACCAAAACACGCCAATACCGCAACTTCGGCATGGCAAATCCGGAAGGATACCGCAAAGCGCTGCGGCTGATGAAACTTGCGGAGAAATTCAATAAACCGATTATTACGCTGATTGATACCCCGGGGGCATATCCCGGCTTGGAAGCCGAGGAGCGAGGGCAAGCAGAAGCGATTGCCCGCAACATTTACGAGATGGTGCTTCTGCGAGTACCAGTTATCTGCGTGATTGTGGGCGAAGGAGCTTCCGGTGGAGCGCTCGGCATCGGCATTGGTGATAGGGTGGCGATGCTGGAAAATACATGGTACTCTGTTATTTCGCCCGAATCCTGCTCATCCATCCTTTGGCGAAGCTGGGACTATAAGGAAGCAGCCGCTGAGGCGCTGAAACTTACTGCCGAAGACATGCTGAAAGCCGGTTTGGTGGACGATATCATCAAAGAGCCGCTGGGGGGAGCGCATCACGACCCGGAAGCCATGGCAAAAACGCTCAAAAAATATTTACTGCAGCAATTGGCAAAACTCAAAAAAATTCCAGCAGAACAACGAATTGCCGAAAGGATAAAAAAATTTTCAGCAATGGGTGTATTCAAAGAAGAACGAGTAAAGCGAAAACCCAGGATAAAAACTGAAGAAAGCAAAAAAGACATAGAAATAAGCAACGCTTTGTAATTTACAGAAGCAATAAGGAAGGGATTTTAGTACCAATTAGTACCAACCAATTTGCCTTCCAGACAAGTACCAAGAAAAAGCATGATTTTATTCAGATGTCTTCGCATACGAGCTCATAACTACATCCTCAGCCGCAGATTAAAACAGGTGAGAAATCAGCGAGAAACTGTTACTTATCATAATGCCTCCACCATCGGATTGCTGTTTGACGGGACAAAGCAGGAAAACATGGAACCCGCCAAAAGGTATCATCAGTTTCTCAGAAGTCAGAACAAAAAAGTGCATTTACTGTGCTATATCGAGAAAGAACGCCCCGGTGAATCACTGCCGTTTGATTACCTGACGAAAAAAAACCTCAACTGGTGTTTTATCCCGGAACACCCCAAAGCCGATGATTTCATCAACAACCGTTTTGACCTGCTCATCAACCTATCAACGCATGACTGCCTTCCTCTGGAATACATATCCTCTTTGGCAAAATCCAAACTCCGTATAGGCAGATTCATTCCGGAAAAGACTTTCTGCAATGACTTGATGATTGATTTAAAGGGGAATAATGATGTGAACTATCTCATCTCGCAAGTGGAGCATTATCTGAGGATGATTCGCTAAAACTCAATTTTATGAGGGCAGGGCGCTGGCGTCCGGTTGACATTCATCAATTACATTAGTTTAACTCAAAACGTTGTCTTATATTTGAACCGGCTTTACCAAACGGTTGTTTGGTAAAGCCGGAGAAACTAAGATATTTTGTTTAAACCAAAAACAATAACAACATGGAATTACATGGAATCTTGCTCGATTATCCGGGTTGGGCTATTGCCGCAACGGCATTAGCCGTGCTCATAATCGGCTATTCAGGAGCGCCCGTATGGACGCTTGCAGTATTCGTACTGGCTTTCGGCTTTGGCGCTCCCATCTGGGCGCTTGCCGTATGGGGTGCCGTTGCATTGGTATTCAATGTGAAGCCGCTCCGCGCCAGTCTTGTTTCACGTCCTTTGATGAAGCTGCTGAAATCAATGGGGTTTCTTCCTACCATTTCTGAAACAGAACGCATCGCTCTTGATGCAGGTACCGTCTGGGTGGACGGTGAATTCTTTTCAGGAAAACCGGATTTTAAAAAAATTTTGCAGGAGTCCTATCCCGAATTATCACCCGAAGAAAAGGCATTTCTAAACGGACCCACCGAAGAACTATGCCGCATGACTAATGATTGGCAGGTTTACAAAGAACAGGATTTGCCGGCTGAAGTGTGGGATTTTCTGAAGAAAGAAAGATTCTTCGGGATGGCGATTCCAAAAGAATATGGCGGACATGGCTTTTCAGCCAATGCCATGAATGCCATTGTTGCAAAAATCGGCACCCGCTCCATTCCTCTTTGCGTGGATGTGATGGTTCCCAA
>DATLYB010000021.1:0-2336 GCA_035575215.1 Chitinophagales bacterium | reverse complement strand
AGGCGGAACGCCACCCGCCATATCCACGTCAACATAACCATCGGCTTCGCCAAAGCAGCTTACATCATCAATGCGTGTGATGTCAACGAAGGCAGGAGGCGGCTGCCCGATGGTTGCCGTAAGTGTGAACGTGCAATTGTTACTGTCGGTGACGATGAGGGAATAATTTCCGCCCGTGACATTGACAATATCTTCCGAAGTGAAAGAATTCGACCAGTTGTAGGTATGCGTTCCCGCCCCGCCAGATGAAGTGATGTAAATTGCGCCATCAGGCACCCCCGCGCATGAGGCATTGACAACAGAATCAACAATCGCAGTCAGAAACGGTGGCTCTAATATTTCAACCGGTTCAATATACCTGCAGCCGCTTAAGTCGCGCACGATTACCGAATAATTTCCGGCTGAAAGATTATTGAAATTCCCCGAAGGCTGGAAAATAATGTTGTTGATGGAATAGCTGTAAGGCGGTGTTCCGCTTGAGCCGCTGACGGTGATAGAGCCCGTGTTTCCACCGTAGCACAGCACTTCCGTTTTGGTTACGACCGCAGTCACTGAAACGTTTGCTCCAATGGCAGTTGAATCAAACGCCACGCAATCGTTCTTATCCTCCACGCCAATCACATAAACACCGGGAGCAAGATTGGTAAAGGTGGCGTTGGTTTGAAACGGACCGTTATTGATGGAATACCTGAACGGAGGCGTTCCGCCCGCAGCGCCCAGCGTGAGCGTGCCGTCATCCACTCCCAGGCAGCTTGCATTTGCGCTGGAAACAACGTTCACTGTCAGCACAGCCGGTTCATGAACGGTTGCATCCAAAGTGGCGACACAATTTTTATTATCCACCGCAATGAAATGGTAGGTACCGCCCGGAAGGTTGTCAAACGCTCCGCTGGGGTAGAAATTAACGCTGTCCATGGAGTATCGGTAAGGCCCCGTGCCGCCTGAGGCGGTAATCACAATCAACCCATCTGCCTCTCCATGGCATGTCACCGGAAACTGAAATAATTCCGATGCAATGAGCGGTGAAGGTTCATCAATCTGTACGGTAAGCGAATTCTGGCAAAGGTGAAAATCCTGCACCAGCACAGTGTAAAGGTTAGCAGTTAATCCCGTGAAGATGGGGTTGCTTTGGAAGGTGAGCCCGCCATCAATGGAAAAAAGGATAGGGGGTGTGCCGCCTGTGGCAACTACTTGCAGGCTTCCGTCATTTCCGCCAAAACAACTCACATTGGTTTTTGAAAACAGGCTGATGGTAAGCGCGGGAACAATATCTATGTTCACCGCCTCCATCACCTCGCACAAATTCCAGTCGCGGATGGTGATGGTGTGCGGACCGGGCGGAAGGTTGGCATATACGCCCGTACACAGCGTGAAGATGGGAGGAAAGTCGAGTGCGCAATAATAAGCCGGTGTACCGTTGGTGGGATTCACCGTAATGGTGCCATCATTGAAACCTGCGCATGAAACAGGCGTGGTGGTGATGTTGCCTTGTATTCTCGGAGGGTCATTGAGCGTGACATCCATCGAAGCGGTGCATCCGTTGGCATCACGAACAATAGCCGTGTAAGTGCCAGAAGGCAAGCCAGTGAAGAGGGATGAAGGCTGGTAAGGACCCCCTATAGAATAATTGTAAGGCAGAGTTCCTCCTGACACTAACGGAACGGACACCTGCCCATCGCTCCCCCCATTGCAAGTAGGGTTAATCCCTGTGGTTGTCATTCCCAAGGGCAGGGGTTGTGTGATGGTGACAGATTGCGTGATAACGCAGCTGCGGGCATCGGTAACCTGAACGGTGTAAGTACCAACCGTTAAACCGGAAATTGATTGTGTTGTGGCATTGCCAGGTGTCCACAGGTATTGGTAGGGTGGGGTACCTCCGCTGACGATTGCATTGGCAAATCCATCGGCAAGCCCATTGCACGAAACGTTTACGGAAGTAATATTGATACTCATTGTCAGAGAAGGGTCTTCGGCAATGGTGAGTGTGAAAACGCCCATTTCAGCAGAAGTACTTCCGTCAATCACCACATAATAAGTGCCGGGTGAACAGAGGTTTTCGGCAATCACCGACTGTGGCGGACAGTACGAAGCGTCAAGATTTTGATATAACTGGTTACAGCTTCCATCAAGCAAAAAAAGCGTGGTGTTGAATGTAGCGCCCCCGCACAATGAAATTCTGACGCCCATTTTCTGCGCGATATTGAAACTCACAAACACATCATTGCCGGGATCACCATAATCATTGTTATAGCATTCGGTACTGTTGTAGTGTGTCAGCGTACCTCCGGGATTGAGCATTCCGAGGTCAATGGCAGTGGCGCAAACATCCCCTCGCG
>DATLYB010000020.1:0-3775 GCA_035575215.1 Chitinophagales bacterium | reverse complement strand
TCCACCAATACCGCCATCACGGCAACCTGTGTCCCGCTGGGTATGAATGTCATCTGCCCGGTAATGGGGTCAAACACGAAACCGCTAACAGTATTCATGGGGTCGCAAGGTGTGAATGAACTCGTGTAAGGTATGCATATCCCCGGTCCGTCAAGGGGACACACGCAGGAATAAACAAGCGAATCGCCATCCACATCAATGGCGCCATGATTGTAGTTGAATTCCTGATTGGCGCAAACATAAGGAACGGGCAGCGAGGTGAAGATGGGAGAGTTGTTGCACAACCCGCTTGTGTTCTTCAGAACGGCTTCCACATATAAATCATAGGAGCCCGGAGTGCTGAGGTTGGTGATTTGGTCATTGCGGCAGCAGAGGGTATAACTCACTATCCAGTCATTGCATTGTGAAGGCAGATGCACCACTGCTTCATAGATGTATTGCTCCACTCCCGGATACGAGCCGCCATTGCAGGTGCTGAAAGGGAGCTGAGCGGGGCATAGCGGAGAAACTTCACGCGGGTTAGGGTCAGTGACACTTCCGGGCGCCAGCGGGAGGGTGAAACTCAATCCGGAAATGCCGCAGGAAACAGAGCTGATATCAATGGTAGCATCAGTAGGCGCGTCAATTCCGAAGCAGTCACGATAGAAATTCAGCGTGATGAGAAAGCTGTCACCGCCCAGGCATTGATAGGAGATATCTGCACCCATGGCATGGCTGGCTTGGGCATTTTCAAAGTTTAAACACAGGGATGACATCATTAAAAAAAGCCCCAGCCGGAAAGTTTTCATCGGGTTGAGATATCTTGATTGCAAGAAAGAATGATTGGAAATATGCTCAGGTCAAAGATAAAAATTTTAGTTGGTTGTTACTGAGCAGCCGGTAATCGGTTCTGCCGGAATATGAGTTGGCGTGTATGCATCAGCCTTAACGGCTGTAAGGCATCTATCCTCTTTTCTTATCCAGGTCCAGAAGGATGTGATGAAGTGTAAGCACCTGCGGGATAAGTTTGTGCTTGTTATCGTTGTAGATGACAAAGTCAGAGAGTTCAGCTTTCTGCTCGTCACTCATCTGGTTTTTCATACGGGCAGTAATTTCCTCATAGGTGGCATTATCACGCGCTTTCAGCCGGCTGATGCGCACATCAAGCGGGGCATATACACAGATAACCTTATCAAGCTGCCGGTGCCAGCCGCTTTCAAAAAGCAGGGCGGCTTCTTGGAGCACATAGGGATAATCCTCAAACTGACTCATCCATAATTCAGCATCTTTCGCCACTTCGGGATGCACCGCTGCGTTGAGCTTTGCCAGCAGGGGTTTGTTGCTGAATACTTTTGAGGCGATGTACTGCCGGTTCAGTTTTCCGTTTACATACGCCTTGCTGCCGAAAAGAGCTTTTATTTCCGAAATCAGTTTTAAATCGGTTTGCATCAGCTCTTTGGCACGGTCGTCAGCATAATAGACGGGTGCACCCAACACTTCAAAGATTTTACATACGGTGGTTTTCCCGCTGCCGATACCGCCTGTGATTCCAACTTTCAGCACAACTACATTTTAATGTCAATACCCCCAAACCCCCGCTCTAAACTAAACTACTCTATGATAATGTATTCAACCGATTTCGGAGAATAATCAAGATTGCGGATATAAGAAGGTGCGCGTTTAATTTCCACCGAAACATATTTGCCTCTTTTCAGGTCAACGCCAGCGAAATCGGCAACCGCCTTGAAGGTTTCAGTTCCCACATGTTCATAATTGCTCAATCCCACCCTGAAAATCAGTTTTACTTTGTTCGGATAAATATTCACCGTTTTCCCGTCCGGCACGTTGGCTTTTTCGATTTCGGCTTCCAGTGTTTTTTCAGTGTATCGTTCAACGGATATGGTATAGCGCACTTTTTTAGGCTCGATGACTACAGCAGGATTGGATGGCGCCACGAGTGCAGCTTCATTCTGAAGCGATTTATCGAGGTTTTCAAAAACCAGTTTTTCCGTTTTCCAGCTTTGAATGCCGGCAACGATGCTTTCCGGTCCGCTCACCGTTACGCTGTCGGGTTTGACGAGCATAGGTTCCATGAAGTCATATTGTTTTTTAAATGAAATCAAGATGTCAGCCACTACGGGAACTTTCTTTTTATTGCCCCTTGAAAAATTAAAGAACAGCGTGTCGGGCGTTATTTCTATCAGCCGGTAGCCTGCCGATAGCTGGCTGGCTATCTCTGACTGCAGCGCGCTGGTGACTATGTAATTCGACTTCAGTGCTGACAAGTTAATTTGAACTCCGGCAGGCTTCAACATTCGAGACCACAGCAGCTTGAAGCCGGTTGTTTCCACATAGAGCTTCAGCTTGTCGGGCAGAGGAGAGGTGGGAACCTTTCCTGCCGGCAAATGAACGTACTGAATTTTTGCGCTGATTTCACCGATGTATTTACGGGAAAGCTTGTTAAGAAATAGCAGGGAAAAAGCAAGCAGTAAACACACGGCAAAAACAACTCCGCTGCGGGTCATGTTTTATGTTTTACCAGTTACGTTTTACTGTTTGCAGGTAAGAAAACAAACTCTAAACAGAAAACTGTAAACCGTAAAACTCATTTGCCGTTTTCTTTTTCCGTGCCGGTTCGTGCGTTGGCGGCTTTGGTGAAGTCAACTGAAATCACCGATTTTTCAATGCGCAGTTTCGTGTTGGAATCCACTTCAATCAGGAAAGTATCGTCATCCACACGAGCCACTTTTCCGTGAATGCCTCCGATAGTCACCACCTTGTCGCCCTTTTTGATTTCGCTGATGAATTTTTTTTGCTCTTTTGCTTTCTTGGTTTGCGGTCGTATCATAAAGAAATACATCACCACAAACAGCGCTGCCATCAGCAATAAAGTAGGCACAGGATTGCTGCCCTGCCCGGTGCCTTGCAAAAGAATGTAAGTAAGCATTAAATTACTGAGGCGTGGCGCCTGCCGGAGCTTCCACTTCGCTCACGATATTCAGCGTGGTGCGTGCCGGATTGGTGTTGGCGGTGATTGTTACTGTTTTTCGTTGCACACCGGTCTTGCCTTTTGGGTCGAACGAAACGGTGATTTCACCCGTGCCGCCCACGGCAATCGGCTCCTTGGAATAATTGGGAACGGTGCATCCGCATGAGCCTCTGGCGTCAGAGATTATAAGCGGCTCGGTGCCCGTGTTTTTGAATTTAAAGGTGTATTCCACCACTTTGTCTTGGGGAATTTTCCCGAAGTCATGCTCGGTCTTTTCAAATTTGAAGGCGGCATTTCCCGGCTGCGGCTCAGCGGGCATATCCAGGTTGGGATTATTCGGGTCAACCGGATTAGCTGTTTGCTGATTGGGGTCCGTGGCGGAAGCAGTTGGGCTTGTAGCAGTGGCTTCCGTACCCGTTTGTTCGGTGGTGGCGGATGTCTGGCTGTTCTTGCATGAATATAACGCTGCAACAGCCAGAAGCGCATAGATAAAGTTTTTCATTGTTTCTCTTGAAATGTTTTGTTTTAAAATTCGGCCAAAGTTAATACTTATTGCAGAAAAGATTTTCAATGGTATTATGTGGATTAACAGTTTTTAACAAGCAATGGGAGGCTAAGTCCTATTTTGAGGTGCTGAGTTAACTTGCCATGCCAAAACATGAAGCAGGAACTTACCCATACGATGACATCCATGCTGGTGCCGGAAGAGATTCTACAGCATTTTGAACTGGTCAGTATAGAGGAGAAAACTTCAGCTATTTATTTCCACCAACTATGGCATCCGGGAAATTGACTTTTTCTTCTTCC
>DATLYB010000019.1:0-9504 GCA_035575215.1 Chitinophagales bacterium | reverse complement strand
CACCCTCTTGCATTTCATACTTGTCGCTCTGCGGATTCGGCTCAAGCCTTTCGAGCACTGCAAAAGATTTTGCAAGGTAAAACGTATCGCCCACCGCCACCGTGTCAGGCTCAAATGCTTCTTCCTTTTCTTCCTTTGCCTTTTTATCGGGAACGGATGTAACGTGCGTGTAGATGTCTTTGGTGAGATAATGGCGTGTGTCGGGGTTAGCGATAAGTCCCATTTTGGGATTGATTTGAGCATTGGGGCGCAATATAAACTCCTCACGGATTTTTCCGCTCTCATCTTTGCGCAGGTAATGCACCTTGTAAAAAATATCGGGACCGGAAGCGGAATCGCCCACGTAAGTCACAAGGTAATCATGCATTTGCACGGGCTGGTTTTTACGCAGCAGAATATTCTCGCGCTTGCTTTGCTCATCGAATGATGAGCCGAAATCTATGCCCATCGTGTTGTGTGAAATCACCCGCTGGTTGTAATTGGATATCAGCGAGCCTATCAGAATCAGCGCAAAACCCACGTGCGCAATGGAGGCTCCGCCCACCCGCAATTTCCCTCTCAGTACGGCAAACAGATAATCCATGTTGGCTGTAACCGAAAAAACCGAAGCAAGCAGCAGCAGCACGTATTGCACCGCATAAATCTCAAGAGCGATGACGGCTATCACACACACAACAACGGAGATGACCGCAGGCAGCAGGAGCGCCCTGAAAAATTTCTGCACATCAGAATTCCTGTAACGCAGAAACTGCACCACAGCCGAAAGCAGCGCCACGATGATGGCAACCCACACCTGGATGCTGTTATAGTGGTTGGCTGTATCAACAGGTGGCGCCAGGTCTTTTTCAAACAGATGACCGAACGCTGGAATTTTTCTTAACAGTGAAAGAAACCTGTTCAGCACGGGAATAGACGTGGTAAATGAAATCTGGAAAGCGGATATCAGCAGTATCAGGGCACCGATGAACAGCCAAAACTCCCGTGAGGCGAGTTTTTCCTCCTCCTTGATTGACGGTATTGCCGACCAGCTGCGCCCAAGAAAAATCGCGGACAACACCACATAGAAGAGCATGAAAATCACCAACTGTCCTGACATGCCGAGGTCAGTGAAGGCATGAACGGACGTATCGCCCAGTATGCCGCTGCGCGTGAGGAAAGTGGAATAAAGAACGAGAACAAAGGTGAGAATGAAGAGCGTGTAAGTAAGTTTCAACGCGCGTCCGGTATGCTTGTAAATCATCAAACTATGAACGCCAGCTGCCAGCGTGAGCCAGGGCACCAGCGAGGCGTTCTCTACGGGGTCCCAGGCCCAGAAGCCGCCAAAAGTGAGCGATTCATACGCCCATGCTCCGCCCATCAGGATGCCTACACCCAGCACCATCATGGCAAAAAGGCTCCAAGGCAGCGCTTGCTTCACCCAGCCGGTGTAATCCCGTTTCCATAATGAAGCGAGCACGAAAGCAAAGGGCACGAGCGTGGCTGCGAAGCCAAGAAACAGCGTAGGAGGATGAATCGTCATCCAGTAATTCTGCAGCAGGGGATTCAAGCCATTGCCATCTTCGATAAATTGCAGGTAATTGGCGCGCCCGAAGATGGGCGCATCCATTACATCACGTAACAGCAAAAACGGATTGCTGCCGATTTTGTAGTCACCGATGTAAATACCCAGAAGCATGGAGCCGAGAAACGCCTGCGTAACCGCCACCACCGCCAGCAAGGGCGCCTCCCACTCGCGCGAGCGGATAATGAGCACAATGCCCAGCACCGCCTGCCATCCCATCCACAGCAGGAAGCTGCCCTCCTGTCCTTCCCAAAAGCAGGAAAGGATGTATCTGGTGGGAAGCTGGCGGGATGAGTGTTCCCACGCATAATGATATTCGAAAAGATGATTCAGCAGGATGTAAAACAGCGCGAGCACGATGCCTGCCACAGCCGCAGCGTGGGTGAAAAATAAAATACGACCCAGCCGCTTCCACGAACGGCTTAGCCCGGTTTCATTTTTGACGGCTGAAATGACATAGGCAGCGGTGGCAGCTAGGGCAGCAGTGAATGCGATTACTACAAAGAACCTTCCTAACTGTCCGGGGAGAAGATGTTCGCCAATGTATTGAATATCCATCACGTGCCTGCAGTCACTTCCTTTACCTCCAACTCATTGTTGATGTACTTGGAGGGGCACTTCATCAATATCTTGGAGGCGTGAAATTCATTGCCGACCATCTTGCCTGTAAGCACGATTTGCTCTGAGCGCTCGAAATCAGTAGGCTTGGTGTCGCGGAAAACTACCTTGCGCTCCTCACCGGCTTTATCCTTCAGATAAAACGAGAAATAGTTAGGGTCTTTTTCGGGGTTGTATTCCATCTCATCCTGCCGCACCAGCTGCCCCACGATATGAAACTCCCTCCCGCCTGAAGATTCAGCCGTAGCGAAGGTCTCATAGCGGCTGTAATCGCCAATCATAGAGATGATGACGCTCATGGAAATCACGATAAGAAGCAAGGCGATGATGTGGGATTTTTTCATAATGAAGTTAATCGCAAATTTAGGCTAAAATGTCAGCAATATTTTGATGAGACTTATATGGGTGTGCAGGACAAATTGCATCATCCTGCAACCCGCTCTCCTTTTTCAAGCACAAAAGAGCCTGTGCAAAGAAGGACATTAGAAACAGCCCGGCAATTTGTCTTGCACCCGGACTCCTTCCAAGCGAAGCAAACCCGAAGACATCTTTATCTTTGCCAACCAAACTTATGTAAATGAAATTTGACACTCTCACCGTTCACGCGGGTATAAAGCCCGACCCGACTACGGGAGCCATTGTGCCTCCCATCTATCAAACCGCCACCTACGTGCTGGATGAGGTGGGCAAAGGGAAGGGCTACGACTACACGCGCTCATCCAACCCCACCCGTGCAGTGCTGGAAGCGAACATCGCAGCGCTGGAAGGAGGAAAATACGGGGTGGCTTATGCCTCGGGCATGTCGGCTGTGGATGCGGTGCTGAAATTCTTCAATCCGGGCGACCACATCGTTTGCAGCGATGACGTGTATGGCGGAGTGTCGCGGCTGTACAACATGGTGCTGGCACGCTACGGGCTTGAGTTCACCTACGTTGATACCTCCTATCCCGACAAGGTAGAAAAAGCCATCCGCAAAAACACAAAGATGATTTGGGTGGAAACGCCCACCAACCCGCTGCTGAAGGTGACTGACCTTGCTGCCATTTCGGGGATTGCTAAAAAGAAAAAGATTCTTTTTGGAATTGATAACACGTTTGCCACTCCTTACCTGCTGCGTCCGATGGAGTATGGCGCTGACATCGTGGTGCACAGCACTACCAAATATCTGAGCGGACACAATCAGATAATAGGCGGCATGGCGGTGGTGAATGATGACAAGCTGCATGAGCAACTGAAATTTATTCAAAAGAGCCTGGGCGCGGTACCCAGCCCGTTCGATTGCTGGCTGATACTGCTGGGGGTGAAAACGCTGGCGCTTAGGATGGAGCGGCATTGCGCCAACGGGATGAAGGTGGCCGCCTGGCTGGAGAAACATCCGAAGGTGAAGCGCGTGATGTATCCCGGATTGAAGAGTCACCCGCAGCACGCCATCGCCAAAGCGCAGATGAAAGGGTTCAGCGGCATGATAACGTTCGAATTGAAAGGCACGATTGAGGCAGGCATCAAACTAATGAACAACGTGAAGCTGTGTGCGCTGGCGGAGAGCTTAGGCGCGGTAGAAACAATGATTACACATCCGGCCACCATGACTCATGGCTCGGTGCCGAAGGAAGTGCGTGAGGCGCGTGGTCTTACCGATGGCATCGTGCGCCTGTCAGTAGGCATTGAAGATGCGGATGATATTATTGCCGATTTGGAGCAGGCACTGCGGAAAGTGTGAGGCTTTACTTTCACTCTGCTGCAATTATTTCTGAAGAAACCGCACGTGCCAGCTTTTTGAAAGCGGCACTTCCCAATTTTCCCGGAGGTCCTTGAGCGTGGGAACAAGGTTATTAAAGACAATCGTGGTTTCCTTCACTGAGCCTTCGGCAATCATCTGCAAGAACGATATCTGGTCAGCGAATCGAATGCTCCCGTTTTCCCGGTAGGCTATCGTGAGCCGGTCAAAAAGATTCAAATGAAATTGCTCCTCTAATTGCCTTATAAAATGCGTCATGAAATCAATGGAGCACCCGCTGACGGGAAATGCCGACTCATCGGCTGCGAGAATGATAAAGCGATGGTACACAACTTCCCCAGCGGCAATCACCTTCCGGGAATGAGAAGTCCATTGGTGAACAAAATCACGTATCAGCGCTGAAACCTGCTTCACTTCGGTCTCATCCAACTCGCGGCTGCATTGGTAAATCCACACTCTTGCGTCATCAGGCAGGTTGTTAAATACATCGAAAACCATAGAAAATTTTTATTTCAAAATTAGTGCGCATGAGCATTTCAATAATTCAGCTCATTGCGGTAGTGGAGAATCACTTCCTCGAATTTTTTCACAACAGCTTCGAGTCTTTCATTTGATTGGCCGCCAGCGGCATTCTTGTGCCCGCCTCCGTTGAAATGCTTTCTGGCAAAGGCGTTCACGTCAAAGCTGCCCTTCGAGCGGAATGACAGTTTGATTTTTTCCGTCCGGTCAATAATCAATGCGGCAAAATTGATGTCTTCTATCTTCAGCGGGTAATTCACCAATCCTTCCGTATCGCCTGTCGTTACATTAAAACGCTGCAATTCTTCCCTGTTCAATGTGATTAGTCCTGTCTTCAATTCTTTAAACAGCTTCATCTTTTCAACAAGGCAGTAGCCGAACAGCCTCAGCCTTGATTCGGTGAACTGGTTGAAAATTTTCTCATACACCTCGCTGTTGTTTACACCTTTCTCAATGAGCAATGCTGCGATGCGGTGAACTTTGGGTGACGTTACGGGAAACTGAAACCCTCCGGTGTCTGTAACGATTCCGGCATAAAGACATGTGCCCATGGAGCGGTCAATCAGCGGCTCATCGCCCGCTGAGACAATGAAATCATAAACCATCTCCGCTGTGGAACTGAGGCTGACATCAGAAAACAGAAAGTCGGGAAAATTGTCAGGGGCAATGTGGTGGTCAATGACGATTTTTACGGCTCCGGATTGCCGGAGCGGATTCTCCATGTCGCCCGTGCGTGACAACGCGTTGAAGTCGAGGCAAAAGATAATTTCTGCTTCCGTGATGAGCTGATTCGACATGGCTGTTTTTTTAGGATAAATGATAACCGCTTCATCACCCGGCATCCATGCCAGAAAATCAGGATAATCGGTGGGAACTATCACCACGGGGCTGCATCCTTTTTTTTTCAAATAATGAAACAGCGCCAGCGAAGAGCCCATCGCATCGCCATCAGGATTCGAATGTGTTGTGATTACTATTTTCTTGCCGGGAGTAAGCAATGCTTTGACCTTCTCCACGTCCGTGCTGTTCATATAGTTCGCCAATGTCTTAAAATAAACAAAAGGGCAAAATTAGGTTATTCGGGAAGGTGCGCATGAAACGAACTTTTCCTTTCCGGTCTTGACACAAGAAAGTTATTCCCTATTTTTGCGCACGAAAAAAAAGAAGAATGGCAGCGAACAGAACTTTTACTATGATTAAGCCGGATGCGGTGGCTAACAATTATATCGGTCCGATTCTGGCGAAAATAAATGAAGCAGGGTTTCGGATAATTGCGATGAAATACACCCGGCTGACAAAGGAACACGCAGGAAAGTTTTATGCTATTCATAAGGAACGCCCGTTCTACAATGATTTAGTGAACTACATGTCATCGGGTCCGATTGTAGCTGCCATTCTCGAAAAGCAAAATGCCGTTGACGATTTCCGGAAATTGATTGGAGCCACGGACCCCGCCAAGGCGGAAAAGGGCACTATCCGTAATCTCTATGCCAAAAGCATAGAAGCCAATGCCATTCACGGCTCCGATTCTGACGAAAACGCACAAACGGAATGCGACTTCTTTTTTTCCGAATTGGAGAGGTTCTGAATTCCTAACTTGTCTGATGATAAGACATGTTGTCAAACCCTCTTTTTCATCATTATTATTCATCTCCTGTCGGCACAATCAGAATTTCAGGGGATGCCGAATCCATTCGCGGATTGCGTTTTATGAATGAAAGGGTATTTGGTAAGAATACCGATTCGCCAGTTTTGAAAGACTGCGTCCGCCAGCTGGATGAATATTTTTCAGGCAGCAGAAAAGTTTTTTCGATTCCGATGCATCCCGAGGGAACGCACTTTCAGAAAAAAATCTGGACGCTCCTGCATCAGATTCCTTTTGGAGAAACCATCAGCTATCTGGAACTTGCTCTCATGGCAGGCAGCAGAAAACTCATCAGGGCAGTTGGCGCAGCAAACGGAGCTAATCCGCTTGCCATCATCGTTCCTTGTCATCGTGTGATTGGCAATGAGGGAAAGCTGACTGGCTATGCAGGCGGATTGCGCAGAAAAGAATGGCTTTTAAAATTTGAACGCAAAATCATCCGCCCTGAATTGTTTGACATGAATGTTTTTCAGGGAAGACCTAATAATTCATACACAAATGAAGTTCGAATTATTGCAGGGCGACATCACCAAAATAAAGGCTGACGCCATCGTCAATGCAGCCAACACTTCCCTGATGGGAGGAGGCGGAGTGGATGGCGCAATTCACCGAGCGGGCGGACCTGCTATTCTGGAAGAATGTAAAAAGATTGTTGCCAGGCAGGGCGGCTGCCCCACGGGTGAAGCTGTTATCACCAGCGGAGGAAACCTTCCGGCAAAGTATGTGATTCACGCAGTAGGTCCGTATTGGAGCGGGGGAAACAAGAATGAGCGCGAACTGCTCGTGAATGCTTACCGAAATTCTCTCCAGCTTGCAACTGAGAAGGGCGTGAAAACCATTGCATTTCCAAACATCAGCACGGGTGCGTACCGGTTTCCAAAAGAGGAGGCTGCGCAGATTGCCGTTAATACCGTGAAAGATTTTTTAGAGAAAAACAAAACCATTGAGCGTGTGATGTTTGTATGTTTTGATGATGAGAACTATGCGATTTATAAAAAACTGTTGAAGCAATAACCTGGATGTCTTTGACAAGCAATGCTATCCGTTTCACTGCCACATCCAACCCGGAGGAGGTAACCGCCATCCTGACAAAGCCGGATAATGCTTTTTCCATACTCGTGCTGGCACATGGGGCAGGAGCGGGCATGAGACATCCTTTTATGGAGAAAGTGGCGCATTTCCTTGCGGATGAGAGAATAGCTGTATTCCGTTTTAATTTCCCCTATATCGAAAAGCAAAAAAAATATCCTGACCCGCCCGCCATTGCGATGAAAACGGTACAGTCTGCGGTTACAGCAGCACAGAACTACTCGAAGGGACTGCCTCTTTTTGCCGGAGGAAAGTCATTTGGCGGACGGATGACTTCGCAAGCTGCCGCAACAGGAATGCTTGAAGCGGTTAAGGGAATTGTGTTTTGGGGATTTCCGCTGCATGCACCGGGGAAACCCTCGAAGGAACGTGCAGTCCATTTATATGAAGTGAAACTTCCCATGTTGTTTTTGCAAGGCACGCACGACACGCTTGCCGACATTTCACTCATGCGTGAATTAGGCAATCAGCTTGGAAGCAAGGCTACGCTGCATGAGGTGGAAGGGGGCGACCATTCGTTTCACGTGCCTAAGTCCGGTGGAAAGGATGATATTGTGCTTAAAGAATTATGCAGAACGGTGCGTGATTGGATGAAGCTGAATCTTGATTAACCGATAACCAATTATCTTTGAATTTTCAGGGTGATTAGCTCAGTTGGTTCAGAGCGCCAGCTCGACACGCTGGAGGTCACTGGTTCGAGCCCAGTATCACCCACGGTGGTCAAGTTGAGTGATTTCACTGCACTTTCCCAAACGAAAAAAGCGCCCCTTGAACGAGCGCTTTTTTCATGCTTACCCGGCACGCCTCATATCACATACCGTCCCCTCATCTGTCATCCCTGCAAGTCACCCGCCTCACATTCCTGACAGAATTCCAGACCGGAAAAGCCAGATTTTTTAAATCCTAATCGCCTAAATTGGTGGAGAGTATGCTGCCCACTTCAATTGCCGGAATGAAGGTTTCCGTGTTTTCGCTGTTTGTCACTCTCAGCCGGTAAAAGACCGAATTGCTTTTCACCACTTCTTCATCCACGTATTTGAAAGGAATGGATATGTCATCAAGCTGTTCTTTATTGACCGTTGCGATAGGTTCATAATTGATTCCATCAATGCTGCGCTCCACCTGGAACTTCCTGTAATCTTTATTCTCGCTGTTGTGCAGCCGCAGCACAATGTTGTCGCGCCTGATGTCTGCACTCAGATAGACATTGTTAAAGATGCGGTGCCCGCAAAAGCTCAGATGCGTAGAGTCAATCGTGCCCCCGTCAACGTTCATAAAATTATTGGAGCAAACGTCCATGCTGCCCTTTAGCATCCCTGTCTGCGAATTCACTAATTTCTTGTTGGCTATCAAGGTGCCGCCTTGTCCGGTGATAAGACCGATGTTGTCAGCAATGTTGCCTATTACAATGCTTTCCTGATTTACTATTTCTCCTGAATTGATGAGGTCCAGCGCCACCTCAAGAATATGCTTGTTGTAAACCAACCCTTTGTTGTTCAACCCGTCAACGATGCTGATTCCAAAGTTAAGCAACTTGCCCTGCTGCAGCACGATTACGTTCCTGTTACCCATCAGCGAGCCGGTTCTGCGCACCAGCACGGTGCCCTTCACGACAATATCTGAGGAAAGCTTCACATCATTGTTAATGTAAACGGTGTCTGTTTCCTGGATAATGTTTCCCGGATAGGATGGCACCCATATAGCCGGATCATTGTACTTTCCGTCAAGGTTGGCGTTGAAGACTTTTGCTTTTGCAGAGAGGCTGAAACTGATGAGGGCTGCAATGAGAAGTGCAACTGCGTTGATGCGGTAAAATTTGCTTTTTCCTATTCCATTTAACCTGCCATAATGAAGAATGTTTGCCCGCATTGGTTACCTCCTTTTCAACTGACACCGTGTGTACGTGCCAAGCGGGACAAAGGTTGCAGGCTGCCCCAATCAGAAATAAAAGTTTCGCAGAGGAAGAAGAAAAGAAGTGATTAGAACTGAAATTAAAGAAGCAAGCAGTTAGTTTTCCGTTAAAGTTTCAGGGTTTTTTAGAATTTCGAGCGTTCTCAGAAATGTGTTATCAATGGAATTGACTACGGCATAAAACCCATCATTTTTCCAAAGCTGGCGTGCAATATATGCTTTGAGCAAAATCTTCACGTCAGCTTCAATCTCAGCCAAAACGGCATCGCTCACATCCATCTTTTTTTCTCTTGCCGTCCGGATAAAATCCTGATACAGCGAACGGGGAACTGTGTAATTTTTTACAAAATCATTAATGCCGCTGAATTGCCTGAACCGGACTGCATTGTTCGCCATGAAATCATAAACAAATTCGGGCATAAA
>DATLYB010000018.1:0-9508 GCA_035575215.1 Chitinophagales bacterium | reverse complement strand
TGCATTGGGGCGCAATGCTTTGTATAATGTCACAACGGGTTCCGGCAACACCGCAGTCGGTTATCTCGCGGGCGATTCTTATGCGAATGCAAACAACAACACCTTCATCGGCTACAACGCTGACGCAACGGTGCCCGGATTGACGAATTCCGCTGCCATCGGCTTCAATGCAGCGGTTTCATCATCCAACAATTTTGTTTTCGGAAATTCATCTGTAGCCGGGTGGGGATTCGGAACCGCTCCGGGCAGTGAGGCCATAAAAGTGGGAACAGGTCCAGCCAACGGCAATGGTGCGCATTTGACCCTTGGCGGTGTATGGACGGATGCTTCCGCGAGAAGCAAGAAAGAAGATTTTACGGAAATGAATTCGGAAGAAACCCTATCCAAAATCGCACAACTGCCCGTGACAAGATGGAAATATTCCGGAACGGAGAATGAATATCACATCGGTCCGATGGCAGATGATTTCTTCCGTATGTTTCAGGTGGGTGACGACCAGTCCATCTCAGCCATGGATAAAACGGGGGTACTCTTTTTAGGCGTCCAGGCGCTGACAATTGAAAACAAGAAACAAGATGACCTGCTCAAACAACAATTGGAAATTATCAAGCGTCAGAATGAAAGGATTGAACGGTTAGAGTGTCTAGTGGAAGAATTACGCAGAAAATTGTAACTAACGAGGAAATAGTCCATGATTTAATTAAGATTTCATTTTTCCTTAGTCACATCATCCATAACTTTTAAAAAAACCCCAACGTCATGAAATCATTAACCATTCGGCTGCTTTGCTTATTTTTTTTCACCTTCACAAACCTTAAGGCACAAACTCCTCCTCAAGGTATCAACTACCAGGCTGTTTTGCGGAGCAGCAGCGGCAGCATCATATCCAACCAACCAGTACAAATGCGATTCACGGTGCGTAAAGGCTTCCCGGCAGGAGCAATTCTTTACAGCGAGCATCATTCTATCACTGCCAATGAATTCGGATTAATTAATGCCGTAATAGGTAAAGGAACCCCTGTTACCGGTGATTTCACAAAGATTGATTGGCTTAGCGACAACTACTTTCTTCAAACTGAAGCCGATTATGGTACCGGCTATGCCGATATGGGAACCACTCAATTTCTAAGCGTTCCTTATTCGCTTGCTTCGGAGAAAACTTTGCAGGCGGAATCAGCAAAAATAGCGACTGATATGAAGCTGGATGATTTGCTTGATGTCAGCGCATCAGCCCCCTCGGCAGGGCAAGTCCTTCTATGGAACGGTAATGCGTGGACTCCCGGAATTGGTGAATCCCGAGCGGGCGGAGTTGTAACAGACCTGACGCTGACTGGCGATGGAACTGCCGGAACTCCGCTGGGCATCGCCCAGCAGGGAGCCACTACCGGGCAGGTGCTGAAATGGACCGGAACTACCTGGGCGCCTGCAGCCGATAATTTCACCGTTGCTGGCGGAGATTTGAGCGGAGCATATCCGAATCCGAATGTGGTCGCTTTGCGTGGAATTCCGCTTTCCTCTGTAACGCCCACCAACGGATTTGTAATTCAATACCTCGCAGCAGGCAATCAATGGGTTTATGCAAAGGTGGGAACTGTTACCAGCATCACCGCGGGAACAGGATTAAGCGGGGGCACTATTACCAAAAACGGCACGATAGCCATTGCTAGCACCGGAGTCATCGCGGGCACTTACGGTTCGGCAACCAAGGTGCCGCTGATTACCGTGAATGCACAAGGGCAGCTGACGTCAGCTTCATTGGTGACTATTTCAGGCGTAACTCCCGGAGGAATGGCAGGCGGTGATTTGAGCGGTGCGTATCCGAATCCAACAGTGACAAAAATACAAGGGCGCTCCATATCAAGCACAGCGCCTGCCTCCGGACAGGTTCTCACATGGAATGGCACCGCCTGGACTCCGGCTGCCGCAACCGGAAGCATCACCGGCAGCGGAACCGCCAGCTTCCTTCCCAAGTGGACGGGTTCATCTGTCCTTGGCAATTCACTGATTGTTGATAACGGAACCAACCTTGGCATCAGCACAGCTTCGCCTGCCGGGAAGGTTCACATCAAAGGTACCGTTGACACTACCCAGCTTATCATTGACGCAAGCGCCACGCAAAAGAACAAACATCCTCTCATTAAACTGCGCAGCAACACAGGCACTGATTTGCTTTCCATTCATTCTGACAGCCCGGCAAATACTTTTGTGGGATATATGACCGGTAATATGAATACTTTTCTGAACGACTCCACAGGAAACTACAACACGTTCATCGGCTCTTACGTGGGCGATAGTAATACGATAGGCTCGGATAATTCAGGATTCGGAGCACGAGCTCTTTTCAATAATAAAGATGGCAACGCAAATACTGCCCTTGGCAGAAACGCCCTGTACGGAAACACCGCTGGAAACTCAAACACGGCTGTGGGTGTAAGGGCGTTGTCAGACAACAGCACGGGTGACGGAAGCACTGCCATGGGCAGAAGCGCCCTCACCAATTCAAACGGCTCTTACAATTCAGCCTTCGGGCGCAGCGCGCTGTTCAGCAACACTTCCGGCTCCAGCAATGTGGCAATCGGCATCCGTGCATTATATAATAACACCATCGGCAGCTATCTGGTGGGCATCGGTGATTCAGCTTTGTTCAGCAATGGCGTGGGCGCCACCCTGCTCACCCAAGCGTTTGGCAACACTGCGGTAGGCTCCAAGTCGCTTTACGCCAACACCACCGGAACAAAAAATACAGCTCTAGGATACCATTCCGGTGATTCGTATGCCACCGCAAATGCCTGCACATTCCTTGGCTACAATGCAGACGCTTCCGCTCCGGGGCTATTTAACGCAACCGCCCTTGGATGCGATGCAGTGGTATCGGCTTCTAACAATATTGTATTGGGTAATTCATCTGTGGTGGGATGGGGTTTTGCCACCAGCCCGGGAAACAATGCAATCAAAGTGGGCACCAGCGCCTCCAATGGCAACGGAGCCACACTCACCTTAGGCGGAGTATGGACTGATGCTTCCGCCCGCAGCAAAAAAGAAGATATCTCATTTCCCGATGCCCGTCAGATGCTCGGAAAAATTGAAAAGCTTCCGGTTGCGCGTTGGAAATATTCAGGCACCGAAAATGAATACCATATCGGTCCCATGGCAGATGATTTCTTCCGGTTATTTCAAGTTGGTGATGAGCAATCTATTTCAGCGATGGATAAAACAGGAGTGCTCTTCCTTGGCGTACAGGCTCTGGCGCAGGAAAATTCCGAGCTCAGAGCAGCTTTGCAAGAGCAACAGGAAAGGATAAAATCCCTTGAAGAAAGCTTAATGGAATTACGGAATTACAAGGAATAACCAACTGTTTCAAACATTTTTGAATTTATATTCTGTTCCTACGTTAATACTCGCTCCGTTAATAAGTGCAATCCGTCCTGTCACAAACTTCAGCCCGATTTTCAAACTCGTAAGGAACAATTACTTTTACGCACTAACTTTTTTGAAATACTATGCAGCAAAGCAGTTGTCAGCTTGTTTTCATTCTTCTGATATTTTCATCCTGCCAACAAGATGCTCCATCACCAACTGCAAAATCAAACGGCAGTATAACACAGGTGGAAACATTTGTCGCCTCCCCTACCCTGCTTGACAATGTCATTACTACGCACGGCACCATCCTGCCGAATGAAGAAATAGAATTGCGGAGTGAAACCGCAGGCCAAATCGTCACCATCAATTTCCGTGAAAGCAGCCGGGTGGTGAAAGGGCAATTGCTGCTGCAGATTGACGACAGTGAGCTGGTGCCGGCTCTCAATAAGCTGAAGGTTCAATTAAAGATTGCCCGGGATGAGTTGGAAAGAAAAAAGCAGTTGTTCGACATACAAGGCATCAGCAAAGACGAGTTGGAAGAAGCCGAGATGGCTGTAAATTCTCTCGAATCAGACATTCACTTGACGGAGGCTAAAATCAAAAAAACAAAAATCATTGCTCCTTTCAGCGGAATCATCGGGCTGCGGTATGTCAGCCCGGGGGCATTTGTGACATCAGGCGACCGTATTGCAAAGCTTGTTGAAACCGACCCGGTAAAAATCGAATTCTCCGTTCCTGAGATTTATGCCTCCCGGATAAAAAAGGGGACGGTGATTGAATTTGCACTTGCAGGTTCTGATAAAAAACATCAGGCAGAAGTGTATGCCTTTGAGCCGGTGATTGACGCAGTGTCGCGTAATATTACCATCCGTGCTCATGCTGATAACCAGCAGGGTGATTTGATTCCGGGAGCCTTTGTGGATTTGACCGTCCGTCTTCAGCAAATCAAGGATGCGCTGCTGGTGCCGGCATTAGCCGTCATTCCCGATATCAGTGGTCAAAAAGTATTTGTGATGAAAAACGGAAAAGCGATGGTTTCTCTCGTTAAAACGGGCATTCAAAAAGACAATCTTGTTCAAATAACTGAAGGAATTCAGCCGGGCGATACAGTCATCACTACCTCGCTTCTCTCGTTAAAAGAAGGAATGGCGGTGGCAAGCAAACCGGCAATGACAAACTGAATCTGAATTTTACCTGCCCAATCGAGCGGCTGCATTTATTCTGCAGAATACTTTCAGTTGGAAAAGGCATACTGTACAATATTGGCGCCCATGCGCAGAGCTTGCTGACGCACTTCTTCAGGGTCTTTGTGCACTTCGGGATTTTCCCATCCGTCACCCAAATCACATTCGTAGTCATAAAACATCACGAGCCTTCCTTCATAAATCAACCCGAATCCCTGAGCCGGCTTCCCGTCATGCTCATGCACTTTTGGCAAGCCGTTCGGAAAGTTGAATTTCTGATGATAGATGGGATGGCTGAACGGCAGTTCCACCATTTCCAACTCAGGGAAAACCTTTTTCATGGCTTTCCGGAAATAAGGATCCATTCCGTAATTATCGGAAGCATGCAGAAATCCACCACCTATCAAATATTTTCTGAGAGTTTCGGCTTCCTGGTCGTTAAACACTACGTTGCCATGGCCCGTCATGTGCACAAAGGGATAATTAAACAAGTCGGGGCTTCCGGCTTCCACCGGTTCAGCCTCAGGAGCAATATTGGTGTTAAGATGCTGGTTGCAGAATTTTATCAGATTGGGAAGTGAAGTCGGATTAGCATACCAATCGCCCCCTCCGCGGTATTTCAGCAGGCCGAATTTGATGGTCGGAGAGGAAGAATTGATGGGAAAAGGAAAGAATAAGATGGTAAGAACCAGATATTTTTTCATCCGTAATTTTAATTCGTTGGAGTCTGCAAACTTAAATTGTTAAATGGACTTCTTCTGGGGAACGGGTGTGAAACGGTTTGCAGTGATTTTCAGTGTGAGGCAACGGAAATGATAAAATAAAAATCCCCCGCCACTTATTGTGACAGGGGATTTCAAAGCTGTTAGGGAAGGATTCGAACCTTCACGGGGAAGTTAGCCGCAGCACAAAGATTGTTCGCTTGCTTTTGCGCAGTAAACAAGGTGGTCAACCCCATCCCGAATTGCTTCAGGATTATGCTGTGTTTATCCCTTTATCCCCACCCCCGAGACAGGAGGGCATGGCTGCCGGTTTCATCACCTAACAATTTTAAAGAACTTGTTTAAAGAACCGCCACAAACCTACACATCTTCTACGGGCTTTGCAATATTTTTATTCATTTTGTTAAAAAAATACAATTTTTGTAACAAAATAGCTATTTTGTTAGTATTATTTCAGTAAACTATTTTCATAATGCCTGAAAATTACCAAATTGACAAGACCGATTTGCAGATTCTCTCCTATCTCACGCAGGATGCAATGATGCCTTACACGGAAATCGCAAAGAAAATCTTCGTTTCCAGCGGCACCGTGCACGTACGGATGAACAAATTGCAAAAGTTGGGAATCGTGAAAGGCTCGCAGGTTCAAATTAACTATGCCAAGCTGGGCTATGATGTAAAAGCTTTTCTCGGAATTTATCTCGAGAAGAATTCCCTCTATGATAAAGTGGCAGCTCAGCTGAAAAAAATACCGGAGATAACTGAGTTGAATTACACAACGGGCAACTACAGCATGTTCGTCAAAATACTCTGCCGCGACACACAACATTTGCGCGAAGTGCTGCATGATAAAATTCAGAAGATTAACGGTATCGAACGGACAGAAACTTTCATATCGCTGGAAGAAAGCATTAACCGGTCCGTCCAGTTGGTGGAGGATGATAAGGATTCCAAACCAAAAGGGAGGCTGAAGTGAAAGAATTCCTTCATTTTTTTAAAAAGCCACTTTTGAAGTGAAATTTTCGGAAATAATTCGCAGAGTCCGTATCCGGCTTTAGGTTTTCATTTCCGCCTATTTCGTAATTCCGGAAAGCATTTTAGCTAAAATTGCCTTGCTTCAAACGTGTGCACCTTCGCACCCAGGGTGTTTTCATTCGGGGGTGATGGATATACATGTTTTGATGAGTCTGCCCTGCATGGTGTTTATTTTTTGACAGATAGAATAACCTGATTTACATTACCCGTGCTTTCCAAATTATTGCATGAGGATGCATGCATTTGGATGACGGTTGGTCACTTAAAACCCAAAACCCTATGAACCGCATGAATGTTTCTGCGTCTGCTTTGCGTTTTCCCCTTTCTTTCATTCTATTATTAGTTCTGATATTTCAGGGTTCCGCCCAGACTGTCAGCTTCAACTTCAGCAACCTGAGCGGAGAAACGCTGTCAAACCCAACATCCCTTGATTTTGGCCCTGATGGCAGGTTATATGTCGCTCAGCAAAACGGAGTCATCGTCATCTATACGGTGGTAAAAAACGCTCCCAATAACTATTCGGTGACTTCCACCGAGGTGATTAACCTGATTCAGCAAATTCCGAATCATAATGACGATGGTACGCTGCAGCCAACTGTCAGTACAAGGCAGGTAACGGGTATTCTGGTGGTGGGCACTCCGCAAAATCCCGTTATTTACGTCACCTCCAGCGACCCTCGCATCGGGGGCGGATTTAATGCCAACAATCTGAATCTGGATACTAATTCCGGAATCATCTCGCGCCTGACATGGGATGGCACCCAATGGGTGAAATTGGATTTGGTGAGAGGATTGCCGCGTTCGGAAGAAAATCACTCACTCAACGGATTGACACTGGACCCTGTAAACAACTTCCTTTATGTAGCACAGGGTAGCAATACGAACATGGGCGCGCCTTCCAACAACTTCCTCCTCACACCGGAATATGCTTATTCTACCGCAATACTGAAAGTTGACCTCAATGCCATAGGCAATGCCACTTACGATTTACCTACTTTGGATGACGAAGATAAAGCCAACGTGAACGCAGTTCCGGGATATGAAGATGCCAGCGACCCCTTCGGTGGAAACAATGGAAAAAATCAGGCGATTTTGGTTCCGGATGGTCCCGTTCAGATTTATGCCCCCGGCTTCAGGAATAATTACGACATCGTCATCACACAGCAGGGTAAGATGTACAGTTTTGATAACGGGCCGAATGCCGGATGGGGTGCTGCTCCCATCGGTTGTTCCAACCAGCAAAGTGAGCCTGGAGTGACTTATTGCGATGTGCTGATTCACGTCACCCCGGGTCAATATGCAGGTCATCCCAATCCCACACGAGCCAATCGCAGCAATACATTCAACACAACAAATCCGCAGACACCCATCCCGCCCGGAATGGAAAATCCTGCAGAATGCACATATATACCGGAAGGAAGCAGGCCGGGAGAAATTGAAAGCCTATGCTCTTCCACCAACGGAATGTGCGAATACACAGCATCCAACTTCAACAATGCTATGAAAGGCGACCTCATTGCAGCGGCATTCAACGGCAAGTTGTACCGCTTCAATTTAAATGCGGCAGGCACTGCCGTGGAGCCGGGCGGTCAAACCGTGCTTGCTTCCAACTTCGGTTCCACCCCTCTTGATGTGATTGCACAAGGTGATAATGAGGTATTTCCCGGCACTATCTGGTGTGTCACTTATGGCTCAGGTAACATTACCATTTTTGAACCCACCGATGCATCCGCGTGTGTAGGCGACCCGAACAATCCCATCACCGATTCTGACGGTGACGGCTATATGAATGCCGATGAAACATCAAACGGTACTGATTGGTGTTCGCCTTCCAGCATCCCACAGGATTTTGACCGTGATTTCATTTCTGATTTAACCGACCCCGATGATGATAACGATGGAATTAATGACGTAAATGACAAATTCGCACTCGATAACTCCAACGGGATGAATACACTCATCCCCGTCAATTTTGATTTTGACAATACCGAAGACGGTGGCATCAACAACTGGGGCTTCACGGGTTTGATGATTAATAATGTTTCCAATTATAAAGACCTCTTTAATCCCGTGGGGATGACTGTTGGCGGAGCCGCACTGAAATTCACGGTGGATGCCGCCTCCGAAGGAGAAGCATTTGCCGCAGGCAACAACCAGGAAAATGCATTCCAGTTTGGCGTCAATATCAGCAACACGCAATGGAATTATATCGTGCAAACGCGTGTCATGGGTCCTTATCAGGGCTTCACTCCTGTCAATTACCAGTCAATGGGGATGTTCATCGGCACAGGCGACCAGGATAACTTCCTGCGAATTATTTGTCATTCAAATAATGGCGCAGGAGGCATACAGGTGCTGAAGGAAGTAGCGGGTGTCCCGGTAGGAACGGTTTACTCCGCCCCTATTCTGAACACCAGCTATGTTGACTTCTATTTTCACATCAACCCTGCCACGCTCCTCGTGCAGCCCAGCTATTCTATTAACGGAGGCGCACCCATCAATATCGGTCCAGCGATTTCTATTCCGGCAAACTGGATTTCTCCCAATGCGCTTGCCGTAGGGATTATGTGTTCTTCGAATGGTCCCGGAACACCGTTCCCCGCCACCTGGGATTATATCAAAGTTTACTATGACCAGTCAACCGTTACAGGCACATGGCATACCATCAACTCGGCCACTACGCCTTTGCCCCGTCATGAATGTGCTTATGTTCAGGCGGGTGAAAACTTCTACTTGCTGGGCGGCAGGGGAATAAAACCAGTTCAGTGTTACCATCCCAGTGACAGTTCATGGTCAAACCGCGCTGCTCCTCCGGTTCAGATTCATCACTTTCAGGGCGTTGAATACAATGGTTTGATTTATGCAATGTGTGGCTTCACCGGAAATTTCCCGAATGAAACTCCCCTTGCCAACATTTACATCTACGACCCGCTTGGCGATACCTGGACGGTAGGACCGGAAATTCCCGTCACTCGCAGACGCGGCTCTGCAGGATGCGCAGTTTATAACGATAAGATTTACGTGGTGTGCGGCATCACGAATGGTCACATTGACGGCTGGGTGCCCTGGCTGGATGTTTACGACCCGATTAACAACACATGGACACAACTGCCAGATGCCCCGCGCGAACGTGACCACTTCAACGTTGCCTTGGTTGAAGACCAGATTTACTGCATCGGAGGGCGAAAAACCGGTTACGGGGGAAGC
>DATLYB010000017.1:0-10175 GCA_035575215.1 Chitinophagales bacterium | reverse complement strand
AGCGGACTTCACAAAATCAGGAAGGCAGCAATTCCATCTCAATGTGGGACGACTTGCGCGAGGAATGTATTTTCTCAAAATTTGTTCCGGCGGGGAATGGTATTCGGTGAAATTTGCGATAGCTCCATAAATGATGATTATATTCATGCATGTGGTATTCAGGTTTTTGAAAAAACCAGTTCATTCCTGACGATTTCATAGAACGCATCAGGCGCATCGGCATGCACCCAATGCCCCGCACCCGGAATCGTGATAAGCCGGGTGTGAGGAAAAATTTCCTTGAATGATTCCAAATCATTTTCGGTAACATAGCCGGATAATCCGCCCCGTATCACGGTCACCGGAATGTCAATCTTTGATTCAGAATAAAGGGGGGTGTTGATGTTGCTGTAGTTCATCCACAAACTTTTAAGGTTCATCTTCCATCTGAAGCTTCCGTCAGGATTTCTGTCAAGATTCTTCAGCAGAAATTGTCTCATCGAAGCATCCTGAATGGTTTCAGCCAGTATGGCATCCGCCTCTTCGCGCCCGGTGATTTTTGAGAGGTCCATCTTCATCAGCGCATCGAATATCGCTTCATGCTTGCTTTCGTACGTACGCGGGGCAATGTCAACGACAATGAGTTTCAAAACTCTTTGCGGATGCAGGATGGCAAACTGCATCGCGGCTTTCCCGCCCATCGAGTGGCCGATAAAATAGGCTTTGTCTATCTGATGGTGAGTCAAAAATTCAAGTAAATCATCTGCCATTGCCTGGTAGGAATGCACTTCGCTGTGCGGTGACTTGCCGTGATTGCGGAGGTCAACGGTGTAAACTTTAAACTCAGCGGAGAAGCGCCTGGCAAGCGTCTGCCAATTATCCAGCGAACCTAACAAGCCGTGAAGGATAATGAGCGGCTTGCCTTCCCCGAAGGTTTTGTAGTTAAGTTTCATATATTGAATTTCACTAATTGACTGCGGCTGTGCAGCGTCAGGAAAATTCCAGTCGCTTCTCGCTCGTCATCCGGACACACGAGGGAGTTAAATAAGCGGGTTTCACCCTGCCTTGCCTACCGCCTTTTTCTTCAACTTGCGTTCAGCCTCGATGTCAACTGCCACTTCGTTGCGTAGGATATCCTCGATGGTTTCGCGTCTGCGGATAAGGTAGTCCTTGCCGTGATGTATCATTACTTCGGCAGGGCGGGGACGGCTGTTGTAGTTGCTCGCCATGGTGAAGCCATAGGCCCCCGCATTGAGGAAGCAGAGGATGTCGCCCTCGCGCACCTCGCTGATGCGCCTGTCCCACGCGAAGGTGTCCGTCTCGCAGATGTAGCCTACCACCGTGTAGATGCGCGGGGTGCCGTGCGGATTGCTGACGTTGATGATGTGATGGTAGGCGTCATAAAACATCGGGCGAATGAGATGGTTGAAGCCGCTGTTGACTCCAACGAATACGGTAGCCGTTGTTTGTTTGATGACGTTGGCTTTCACCAGAAAATAACCCGCTTCACTCACCAGGAATTTACCCGGCTCAAACCACAGCTCGAGGTCGCGTCCATAATCACTGCAGAATTCATTGAAACGTTTGGTCAGTTGTTTGCCAAAGGCTTCCACATCGGTCTGAATGTCGTTGGGCTTATAGGCGATTTTGAAGCCGCTGCCGAAGTCAATGAACTCCAGGTCTTTGAAATGCTGGGCGGTTTCCAGCAGCATCTCTGCCCCGCGCAAAAACACCTCGATTTCGAGGATGTCGCTGCCGGTGTGCATATGCAGCCCGTTGACGCGGATGCCGGTGGATTCCACGATGCGCTCCACGTGGCGCAGTTGGTAGATACTGATGCCGAACTTGCTGTCAATGTGCCCGGTGGAGATTTTCGCGTTGCCGCCCGCATTGATATGCGGGTTAATGCGGATGCAGATGGGCACGCTGCCGCCATAGATATGCCCGAACTGGTCGAGGATGCTGATATTGTCAATGTTCACATGCACACCCAGCTCCACGGCACGTTTGATTTCGTCAATGGAAACGCTGTTGGGAGTGTACACGATTTCAGTGGGAGTAAATCCCGCGCGCAGCCCGATTTCCACCTCTTCAATGGAAACGGTATCCAATCCCGCTCCGAACCTCTTGAATACTTTCAGGATGTTGGTGTTGGTGAGTGCCTTGCAGGCGTATTTGATTTTGATGGTGGTGCCCTTAAATGCGCTGATGAGCCGCTCGTACTGATGCTGCATTTTGGCGGTATCATAGACATACAATGGCGTGTCATACTTTTCAGCTAAAGCGAGGATGCTGTGACCACCTATTTTTGTGTGAATCATGAACGTTTGTAGCGTGTTGTTTGTGGTTTGATGTCAGAAGGGCAAAGATAAAAGGATTCGTGCGAGGCGTGCGTTCTAATGGGAACTGAGTCAAGTTTCTCAATTCTGCTTCTTTTCCGCAATTTACGTCAAGAATTTTTCGAATTTTAAAAAGAGATTCATCCATGCTCAAAACAAAAACCATTAAAGCTCCCACCGGCAGCCGCCTTACCTGCAAAGGATGGATTCAGGAAGCCGCGCTGCGGATGTTATGCAACAACCTTGACCCGGCTGTGGCTGAAAAGCCGGAGGAATTGATTGTATATGGTGGCACCGGAAAAGCCGCCCGTAGCTGGGAAGCGTTCGAAATGCTCGTGAAAGCGCTGAAAAAATTGAATGATGACGAAACGCTGCTCGTGCAATCCGGAAAGCCTGTCGGCATTCTGCGCTCGCACAAAGATGCTCCGCGGGTTTTGATTGCCAATTCCAACCTGGTGGGGCGGTGGGCAACGTGGGAACATTTCCGCGAGCTGGAAGCCAAAGGACTCATCATGTTCGGGCAGATGACTGCCGGCTCGTGGATTTACATCGGCTCCCAGGGCATCGTGCAGGGAACGTATGAGACGTTCCTTTCGCTGGCAAACCAGCATTTTGGCGGCTCGCTGCAAGGCAGGCTCAACGTCACTGCCGGGCTGGGCGGGATGGGCGGAGCGCAGCCGCTGGCAATCACGATGAATGAAGGCGTGTGCCTCGCTGCCGAGATGGAAGAGTGGCGCGTGAAAAAAAGAATCGAAACGCATTACCTCGACCTGATGACGCATGACATTGACGAAGGAATTAACCGGGCGCTGGAAGCCAAAAGAGCCCGGAAAGCCATGTCAATCGGGGTGGTGTGCAACGCAGTAGATTTGCTGCAAAGATTGATTGACAGAAATATCACCCCCGATACGCTCACCGACCAAACCTCAGCCCATGATGAACTCAATGGCTATTGGGCGCAAAACATGAGCGTGGAAGAGGCGAAGGTGTTGCGCCATAAAGAGCCTGACAAATACAAAGAACTCTCGCTGGACACTATCGCACGTCATGTCAGGCTGATGCTGGAGCTGCAAAACCGCGGAGTCGTCACCTTCGATTACGGGAACAACATTCGCGGGCAGGCACACGACAAGCGCGGGGTGAAGGATGCCTTCCGCTTCCCGGGATTTGTTCCGGCTTACGTACGTCCGCTGTTCTGCGCAGGAAAGGGTCCGTTTCGCTGGGTGGCGCTGTCGGGTGACCCGAAGGATATCCTCACTACCGATGAAGAGCTTCAGAAATTATTCCCTGACAACAAAGGGCTCGCCCGCTGGCTGCACATGGCGCAAAAGAAAATAGCTTTCCAGGGATTACCCGCGCGCATCTGCTGGCTGGGCATGGGTGAGCGGGAAAAGGCTGGAGTACTGTTCAACAGCCTGGTGAAGTCAGGCAGGGTGAGAGCCCCGATTGTGATTGGACGCGACCATCTTGACACCGGCTCGGTTGCCTCACCCCACCGCGAAACGGAAGGCATGCTGGACGGCTCCGATGCCATTGCCGATTGGCCCATCCTCAACGCGCTGATTAACACGGCAGGCGGGGCAAGCTGGGTGTCGTTCCACCATGGCGGAGGCGTGGGCATCGGCTATTCGCTCCATGCCGGGATGGTGATAGTGGCTGACGGCACCGAGGATGCAGAGCGGAGATTACGAAGGGTATTGCACAATGACCCGGCTTTGGGCATCATCCGCCATGCCGATGCGGGATATGCAACAGCACAAGAGTATGCCAGGCGGTTCGGGCTGGATTTGGATACGAGGCTGGGATAGGGTTCAAATTAGAAATAATTAAGGCATCCCCACTCGCCAGAACCGCGAAGAATTCTTGACATTAATTCCAGCAGAAAGACGACAACCTCGCTTATCCGGTGAAATAATTTATAAACTTTCCAGCATCCGCTTCAGCACCGCCTGCGCGGCATACACGCGGTTTTCAGCCTGCTGCAGAATCAGGGTGTTGCTTCCATCGAGGATTTCATCGGGCAGCTCCACATTCCTCCTCACCGGCAGGCAGTGCATCACCCGGGCGCTGCTGGTGATTTTCAATTTCTCACGGGTGAGCATCCAGGCATCGCTGACGGGCGGCATGCTGCCGTAATCGCGGAAGGATGACCAGCTTTTCACATATACAAAATCCGCACCGCGCAGCGCTTCCTCCTGACTGCTGGTAATCACCGCCCCTTTGGTGAATTTTTCGCTCAGCTCATACCCCTGCGGATGCGCGATGACGAAATCCGCATCAGCGGCAAGCATCCATTCCGCAAAGGAGTTGGCGACCGCCTGCGGCAGCGGCTTCACGTGAGGTGCCCACGTGAGCACCACCTTCGGCTTTGATTTCTTTTGCCAATGTTCGGTAATCGTGATGAGGTCGGCAAGGCTTTGCAGCGGATGCAGCGTGGCAGATTCAAGGCTGATGACGGGTTTGCCGCAATAGCGGATGAATTGATTGAGCACGGTTTCGCTGTAATCAAAATCTCTGTCGGTGAGTCCCGGAAAGCAGCGGATGCCCGCGATGTCGCAGTACTGCCCAATCACGGCTGCCGCCTCTTTGATGTGTTCGGTTTTATCGGAATTCATCACCGCGCCCTCTTCAAATTCTATCGCCCAGCCTTCCTTGTCCATGCTTACGCTAATCACGTCCATGCCGAGGTTGTAAGCGGCTTTCTGCGTGCTCATGCGTGTGCGCAGGCTGGGATTTAAAAAAATCAACCCCAGCGTTTTATTTTTTCCTATATGACGATAAGCTGCGGGAGTTTGCTTTAAAGCCAGCGCTTCTCTGACAAGTTCTCCCGCATCAGCAATGTCTTTGACAGATACAAACTGCATTAAACCTTCGGATTTTGGCATACTTCTGTCGAGTGATTCAGTTCGTTGTCCCTCTTTTCCGGAGAATGACGAAGAGAGGCTTGTCTTTCTCATACGGTTGCGCAGGTGTTTTTCAAAACGCTTTCAAACGCATCCAGAAACACGTCCGCCTCTTCTTTTTTAATGCACAAGGGCGGAAGAATCCTGATTGTGTTTTTATCGGATGATGAGCCGGTGAGGATTTTATGCTTCAGCAGCAATTCATTGCGGATAATGGCAGCGGGCTGCTCCAGCTCAATTCCAATCATCAGCCCCAAGCCTCTCACCTGCCTGATGGTTTCAAAATCTGAAAGTTTGCCGAATATGTAATCACCCATCTCAGCGGCATGCTCCGCCAGCTTTTCTTTCTTCATCACATCGAGCACGGCTATCGCTGCTGCGCAGGCAAGATGATTTCCTCCGAAGGTGGTGCCCAGCATTCCATGTTTGGGTTTTATTTCCGGTGAAATCAAGACACCTGCCACCGGGAAGCCGTTGCCCATGCCTTTTGCAACCGTAATGATGTCGGGTCTCACAGCCCCGCCCTTTTCCGGGCAGATGGTTTGATGGGCGAAGAACCTGCCTGTCCTTCCGTATCCGGATTGAATTTCATCTGTAATCATTACCGCGCCATAGCGGTCGCACCATCTGCGGATGCCGTGCAAAAATCCGGCTGACGGCACGTTCACTCCGCCCACGCCCTGTATGCCCTCCACGATAACCGCACACACGTCATCACCGTTTTCATCATGCAGCGATTCGATGTTGTTGAATGGAAGAAACGTGATGCAGGGGTTTTCGTTAACCGGAGCCCGGATGGTAATGTCATCTGTTGCGGCAACGGCAAGGGAGGTGCGTCCGTGAAACGCTTTGGTGAAGGCAATCATCCGTTTGCGCCCGGTGCGGAAGGAAGCGAGCTTCAGTGCATTTTCATTGGCTTCCGCGCCTGAGTTGCAGAGAAACAACTGGTAATCGGGATAACCGCACATTTCACCGAGCTTGTGAGCCAGTTCTTCCTGCAGCGGATTTTTCACCGAGTTGGAATAGTAGCCGATGCGCTGCAGCTGCTCAGTGATTTTTTTGACATACTGCGGATGGCTGTGCCCGATGGAAATCACGGCATGTCCGCCATAGAGGTCGAGATATTTCATGCCGTTTTTGTCCCACAGAAAGCAGCCCTGTGCTTTCACGGGTTCAATGCCGAAGAGCGGATAGACGTCAAAGAGGTTCATTTCAGAAATAGCTTGCTTTTAGTTTAAGCCCGGCTGTTTCGTCCAGCCCGAACATGAGGTTCATATTCTGCACCGCCTGTCCGGAGGCGCCTTTCAGCAGATTGTCAATGATGCTGGTGATAAAAAGTTTTTCTCCGTGCTTCTCCAGATGCAGCAGGCATTTGCTGGTATTCACTACCTGCTTCACATCGAGCGGTGCATGGCTGATGTGCACGAAAGGATGTGATGCATAGTATTTTTTATAAAGCGAAAGCGCTTCATCAAGGTTGATTGTCGTGTTGGTGTAAATGCTTGCCAAAATTCCTCTGGTAAAATTGCCGCGATGGGGAATGAAATTAACATTGCCCGTGAAATCATCTTGCAGTTGTTTGAGCGACTGGCTGATTTCCGCCAGATGCTGATGCTCGAACACCTTGTAGGTGGAGACATTCCCATGCCGCCAAGTGAAATGCGTTGTCTGGCTGGGCGACTGCCCCGCGCCCGTGGAACCGGTGGTTGCCGAAACATGAATGTCGTCTTTCAGCAATTTGTTTTTTGCCAGCGGCAGCAAGCCAAGCTGGATGGCGGTGGCAAAGCAGCCGGGATTGGCAACGTTATCCGCTTTTCTGATTTCATCACGGTTCAATTCAGGCAAGCCGTAAACGAAGCTTCTGCCGTTAAACATGTTGTTGGGCTTCAGGCGGAAATCCTGACTCAGGTCAATGATTTTTGTCTTTGCGTCAATGGTGTTTGTTTCAAGGAATTTTCCTGAATCGTTATGGGAGGTGCACAGAAACAGCACATCGGCCTGCGCCATCTTGCCGGTGAAGCGCAAACCGGTATCGCCAATCAAATCGGTGTGCACTTCATAAATGAATTTTCCCGCCTGGCTGTTGCTGTGCGCAAAAGCAATTTCAGCATCAGGGTGATGCAGCAGCAAGCGGAGCAATTCGCCTCCGGTGTAGCCCGCGGCTCCCACCACTCCGGCTGCCAGCCTCATCCCAGCCCCCTCTCCAAAGGAGCGTAGTGCCCGGACGGTTTTTCTTTGAAAATCGTCAGATAACTTTTTCTTCTTCATTCACCTGGTAATAAATGCTCGCCTGGTTGCCGAAAATTCTGGTGAAGCCCTTCACGTCTTCACCGCTCCAGGTGCGGTTCATCTCGCCATAGCTGCCGAACCGGGCTGACATCAAATCATGCGGGGATTCGATTCCGGTTAGTGAAAACTGATAGGGCCTGAGCGTCACAAACACTTCACCGGTCACGTTGCGCTGGGTGTGTGTCAGCAGCGCCTCGATGTCGCGCATCACGGGGTCGAGGTACTGTCCTTCATGCAGCCAGTTGCCATACCATGCCGCCAGCTGGTCTTTCCAGTAGAGCTGCCATTTTGTTAACACGTGCTTCTCCAGAAGATGATGCGCCTTGACGATGATAAGCGGTGCAGCGGCTTCAAATCCCACGCGTCCTTTGATGCCGATAATCGTGTCGCCCACGTGAATGTCCCTGCCGATGGCGAAAGGCGCGGCAAGTTCGCTGAGCTTTTGAATCGCATCCACGGGGTTTTCAAATATGCTGCCGTTGATACCTTTCAGTTCCCCTTTTTCAAAATAGAGCGTAACGTTTTGCGGTTCTTTTTTCGAGAGGTGAGTCGGGAAAGCTTCTTCCGGCAGGTAATCTTTTGAGTTGAGCGTTTCCCTGCCGCCAACGGATGTTCCCCATATTCCTTTGTTGATGCTATACTTGGCTTTTTCAAAATTCATGCGCACGCCATTTTCCTTCAGGAATTTGATTTCTTCCTCGCGTGAGAGCTGCAGGTCGCGGATGGGCGTAATGATTTTCACATCCGGGATGATGATGTTGAACACCATGTCGAAGCGCACCTGGTCGTTGCCTGCGCCCGTGCTGCCGTGCGCCACGTACTGCGCGCCAAGCTCTCTGGCATAGCGGGCGGCAGCCAGTGCCTGTATGATTCTTTCAGCGCTCACCGAAAGCGGGTAGGTGTTGTTCTTCAGCACGTTGCCGAAAATCAGAAAGCGAATCACTTTCCGGTAATACTCATCGCGGGCATCCACACACCGGAACGATTTCACACCCAGCGAAAGGGCATGTCGCTCCATGTTTCTGATTTCCTCTTCGCGGAAGCCGCCCGTGTTGACGGTGAGGGCGTGCACTTCGAGGTTCATTTTGCTGCGCAGGTAAATGGCGCAGAAGGAGGTGTCCAGCCCTCCGCTGAAGGCAAGAACTGCTTTTTGCGTTTTCATGTTTAAAATGTTGTTGGTTTTCGAATGCCTTTGCTCCGGCAAGCGGATGTTTATCAGAAGATTAAATGCACCACACTCTTCAGCCGTTCCAGCAGTCCCGATTTTCTTTCCATAGGAATTACCTTGGCTTCATGCTTAATGAGTTCTTTCTCTGCAGGGTCATACAGCATGGCGGTGCAGAGGCAGTTCTTCCGGTTTTTGCTCATCAAAATCTCATAGTTCACGCAGCTTTGGCAGCCTTTCCAGAATTCGTCATCATCGGTCAGCTCTGAGTAGGTCACAGGCTCATATCCCAAATCGGAATTTATTTTCATCACGGCCAGCCCTGTCGTCAGCCCGAATATTTTGGCTTCAGGATATTTTTTGCGCGACAGTTCGAAAATCCTGGTCTTGATTTCCTTTGCCAGTCCGCAACGCCTGAATGGCGGAGCCACAATCAACCCGGAGTTGACGACATACTTGCCATGGCTCCATGATTCGATGTAGCAAAATCCCGCCCAATCACCGTTGTCAGCGAATGCAATTACTGCCTTCCCTTCACTCATTTTCTTCCGGATATATTCAGGCGAACGTTTGGCAATGCCGGTGCCTCTCGCCTTGGCGGACGATTCTATTTCCGCGCAAATTGCTTCAGCGAAACCGCAATGACTTTCATCTGCTTCAAGTATTTTGAAATTGCTTATCTCCATATTTCAACCTCTATTTTAAATTCACCAAAAAACAAAAACGCTTTTTCCCCGCAGGGAAAGACGAGAAAGCCCTTTCGGCTGTCTGACAGCTTGGGGACAGAATGGTAAAATGCTCAAAGCCTGATGAAAAACGGAAGGATGATGGGATTGAACGAGTGCGAATTAAACGCCAGCACTTCGCCCTTGAGAATAGATGATGCTGACTTTGCCATGACGCTTGGTGTCATCGCAAACATTCCGGGATGGGTTGATTTCTTCATCTATTGCTTAAAAATTTGTGCGGCTAAAATTATACATCTGTCAAAATCAAGCGCAAATTTTTTTGCACAAAAAAATCAACCGTGTGTGAAAAAGGTTCAGCGCGGAAAGTTTATTTTTTGAAACGTATGCATGAATCTCTTTGTATCTTACGCACCCTTGCCGGATAGCACGATGGACGCTCAATCATCGAAAGTCATCAATGCCGCTGTGATTGTCGCTGCGCTGGGCTATTTCGTTGACATCTATGACCTCATTCTCTTCGGCATTGTAAAAGACCCGAGCCTGATTGACGTGGGCGTGAAGGAAGAGGATTTGTTTTTCATCGGCAATCATTTGCTCAACATGCAGATGATAGGCATGCTGATTGGGGGAATCATCTGGGGTATTCTGGGCGACAAGCACGGGAGGCTTTCAACGCTATTCATGACTATTTTGCTTTATTCGCTTGCCACCCTTGCCAACGGGTTTGTGCAAAATGTGGAACAATATGCCATCCTGCGTTTCATTGCCGGCATCGGGCTGGCGGG
The DNA here is from genome assembly GCA_035575215.1 of Chitinophagales bacterium. Classification (GTDB taxonomy): domain Bacteria; phylum Bacteroidota; class Bacteroidia; order Chitinophagales; family CAIOSU01; genus DATLYB01. The sequence continues at coordinate 26 of DATLYB010000017.1, read as the reverse complement.
CGAGCTGGGCGTGGGCATCACGCTTG
>DATLYB010000016.1:0-3341 GCA_035575215.1 Chitinophagales bacterium | reverse complement strand
GCGGTAGATGCCGCCAAGCCTGTAAAGGGCTTCAATGATAAGCTGGTTTGATTTCTTTTTCTGCTCTTCTGTAAGCGGAATGGCTTCCAGCAGGGCTTGCTTGTCGAGATTTTCATCTTTAAGGCTGACAGTGGGCAGGTTATCGGAAGTCAGGGTGTCTTCATCTTCGCTTGACGCTGTGACACTTCCTTTGTTGTTGCGTCTCCAGTTGTCTTCCAGTTTCCGTTTCCCCCATTTTTTTATGAAGTTGTTGTAGCCAGCGGCCTTGGCAGCGGCATTATAAAAGTACCAGCCGGAGGCGGAAGCAGTGGCATTATCGTCTTTATCTTTTTTGTCAGGTGGCTGAGAGGGGACATTCGAATTCGGTGTGTCATCGCTTCCCGGCTTGGCTCTTTCCTTTTCCCTGATGATGTCATCCACCAGCTTCTCGCGCTCTTTTTCTGGAAGGGAAGCGATGTACAGCAAGCTGTCCTGCTCTTCAATGATTTGCACCTGGCTGATAAGCTCTTTCAAAACCTCGCTGCGGGTGCTGATAAAGTCGTAATTGGGATAGGCGGAGGAAAGCAGCGCCACGGTGCTGTCGTAATATGGCTGCGCCTTGATGTAGTCCTCTTCTTCGAAATAGATGTCGGCAAGCCGCAGGAATGATTCAGCTTTTTGAAGCGTGTTGATGGTGGAATTCTCAACAGATTTTTTAAGATACTCAATCGCTTCCTTTTTAGCTCCCCTGCTCAGCGACAGTTCCGCCAGCGAATAGTAAATCTGGTCATAGAAATCCTTGTTTTTTCTGTCTTTCAGCAACCCGGTGAGCAATTTGGTTATCTCCTGGGCTGACATGGACTGGTCAAATCCCGCCACCCGCGCGATGCTGAGCTTGGCGTTGAACTCCATGTCAAACTTCGGGCGGTTTTTCAAAACGCTTTTATAGCTGTCAAGCGACTTGGGATACTGCTTGTTCATCTCATAAATCTGCGCCAGTACATAATGGTATCTCGCCCGATGCTTCTTTTTCCTCGTTAAGGCAATGGCTTTTGTGAGCGGTTCGATGGCCCTTTCAGCACTCCCTCTCTTAATGGCAAGGTGCGCTTTTGAAATCTCCAGCTCTTTTTTCATCTTCTTGGGAAAATGTTCATCCGCCTCAATGAGGGTGATGACGGCATCTGCTTCCTTGAATTTGCCCAATTCCGTGTAAGTGTCAACCATCCATACCAGCGCCTGTGGTCTCACAGGAAGCGGCTTGAGGAAGGAGCTTTTTTTTCCCTCTTCTTTCTGAACTGTGACGGTTGGCTGTGACTTCGGCATGACGGACGACTTTACAGGCACCGGCTTTTTTGAAGAGCCTTTCTTTTTCTTTTTTTTCTTCTTTTTCTTTTTCTTTTTATCCTCCTTTTTCTTCTCTGATTTCTTCACCTCATCCTTAAACTCCGTGTTGATGTATTTAAAGGCTTCCAGAGCGGCATCGTAGTTTCCCTTCATAAAGTAAGCTTTTCCCACCAGCAGATAACTGTTGTCGGTCCATTTGCTGGGCTCATGGCGCTTGATGGCGTACGAGGCTTTTTTCACCACCTCATCCAGCTCGCTGCCGTATGTTTTTGACATTTCGGGAACACGGTCGGTACGCAGAACAAGGAGGGTGTCGAAATTATCCTGGTAGGAACTGGAGATGTTTTTTTGAATGGTTTTCAGCTTCTGGTCGCCATTAAAATAGGCGTTGTTCCTTGCCGTGATGTCATGATAAACCTTTTTCGAAGCAGAGCAGCCAGCGAAGATAATGACGGCAAAAAAAATCCCTCCAAAAACAGGTAGTTTCGTTGCTTTTAACACGCAGATTTTTTTACCATCATTAACTGAGAAACAGCAAAATTATTTTAATTTCTCTCAAAGAACAATTCACGGCAATCAACGGTGGAACCCAAGAAAAGAAGATTTTTGGACAAGCTGCGCAACCGCTACCGGCTGGTGGTTCTTGATGACGAAACTTTTGAGGAGCGGGCATCATTCCGGCTCACGCGATTTAACGTGTATGTATTGCTCAGCGTGGTATTTGTGGTGGGTGTGGCGGGAATATTTTCCCTTATCGTATTCACTCCGCTGAAAGAGTATATTCCCGGATACGGTGAAGTGAATCTAAGAAAAAACCTTATCGAGATGAAATTAAAAGCTGATTCACTTCATGAAGTGGTAGCACAACAGGAGATGTGGATTCAAAACATCCAAAATGTTCTGCAGGGAAATATTGATACCGCCAGTCAGCAAACGGAACAGCGCCCGCTGAAATACGATTCCATTACTTTAAACTTAGAAGGGTTGCCGGAGGAAGATTTGCGCCTGCGGGAAGAAATCGAGCGTGAGCAGAGCTATGCGCTTTCCTTTTCCGGAAAGAAACGGAAAAGCGAGCTCGCCCTTTCCCAAATCAATTTTTTCCCTCCGTTGAAGGGTTATATCACTTCCGGTTTTAATCCAGCTGAAGAGCATTTTGGGATTGATATTGTCGCACCAGGCGAAGAGCCGGTGAAAAATATTTTAGACGGACGGGTGGTGCTCGCCTCCTGGACACTGGAAACCGGCTATGTTATCGGCATTCAGCATGAGTATAACCTGATTTCATTTTACAAACACAATTCCGTTTTATTGAAAAAAGTCGGTAACTTCGTTAAAGCCGGTGACGCAATTGCAGTGGAAGGTAACAGCGGGGAGTTGACAACAGGTCCCCATTTGCATTTTGAATTGTGGCATGAGGGCGTCCCCGTTAACCCGGAGGATTATATTATTTTCTAACCCAAAATACATCCCCATGGGCTTATTCAGCACGAACCAGGAAATGGTTTCCAAACCGAGTCAGAATTCAAATCAGACCAACCAGTTTTGCGAGGGCACCGTCATCGAGGGGGAAATCAAATCATCCAATGACATCAGGCTGGATGGAGCTATTCACGGCATCCTTTTTTCCACCGCCAAGATTGTAATCGGGCAAAAGGGAAAAGTGGATGGGGAGATACGCTGCCAGAATGCCGACATATCCGGAAACGTGAAAGGACGAGTCGAGGTGAAAGACCTCCTTTTTTTGAAAGCCACCGCCAACATCGAAGGCGACATCATTGCTAATAAACTGGTGGTGGAAGCCGGAGCGCTATTCAACGGCACGTGCCGCATGGGCGCCATCCAGATGGAGAATGAACAACTCCTTGCCAAAGAAGCCGTCTAAGGATTACCTGCGCTACTCAGGGCTTGCCTTCCAGTTTCTGGCAGCCATTGTCATCGGAATGCTGCTGGGCAACTGGCTCGACAAAAAATTTGCGACAGCTTCTCCCATCTTCACAATTATTAGCTCGCTTTTTTTT
>DATLYB010000015.1:0-10078 GCA_035575215.1 Chitinophagales bacterium | reverse complement strand
AGCGCGTACGAGGGGCAGCGTTGAAATGCCTGTTGGAAAAGCCGTAGCGTGCCACAGGCTCCGCTGCCAGCGTGCGCTCTTTCTTCAGCGTTTTGGTGATTTCAGCCCGCAGCTTCACGTTGAAACCTTCCACAGTATTGTATTGAACCGCCTCCACGTAAGGCATGGTACTCACAGATAGCTTCCTGCGTGAATTCTGATAGTTGTAACCGAGCGCCACATCCCACGGGTCAAACTTATTGGCTTTCCGGTCGAGCTGGCGCAGGTATTCGGCAGACGTTTTCAGCTCTTCGAGGCTGTCTTTGCGCGCGTAGTCGCCCGCTTCTTCATCGGTGAGCGGCACGGGGCGGTTCAGCTCCCAATACGCGCTGTCGCGCTGGTTGGCGTCTTCATTCACCCGCAGCACCTCGCTGCTGAATTCTTTTTTCGACAAGCCGGGATTTACCGCATAATCGCTGTAAACGATTCCGTAATATCCTTCCGCCCGGATGTTCAGGATGTCAAAGTTGAATTCAAACCATTGTGAAAGCTGCATCCACAGCGAATCTTGCACAGGCGCATACACCTGCTTCATGCGGAGCGTGTCAAGATAATTCATCTGGTTTTGTTTGGTGAGAAACAAATCCAGGCTATGAATCTCCCAGGTGCCGTCCACGATGTAAATAGTGCCTGTGAACACGGGGTCGTTTTTCCTGCGCGGCATCACCGCGATTTTGTAGATGAGCCGGTTGTTGTCCTCAAACGTTCCGTCCAGACGGTAGCGGTAGTAGAGGAGCGCATTGTCAGCAATCGGGGAGATGAATACGCGGTCGCTGAGCAGCTCAAGGCGGATGGTGTTTTTGTAAAAATTGAAAATATAAAAATCGCCCGCACGGTTCCATGTGAAGGTTTTGCTGTCACCGCTCACCTTGGATGAAATCACCGTTTCGCTTATCAGGTCGGGCTTTTTGAACGACAGCTCCGAGATGGACTCCGACAGGTAGATGATACCCGCATTGTTGGAATCAAGCGTGCCGTAAATGTTGACGGGCATCCCGAAAATTTTTTCTGGCGCGCTGACGATGCGCTGCAATCCCTTGGTGTAAGCCTTGCAGCGATAGCTTTCCACCCGGTGGTAATGGAATTCTTTTTTCGCTATTGTCTTGCGGATGATGGCGTAAGCGGGGTCTTCAGCGGGTTTCACCACCACCTCCTGCAGGCGAATCTCTTCGGGATGAAGGCGCACGTTCAGCTCCCGGTCTGTGCCCTCCATCTCCACACGCACCACCTGCCTGGCATAGCCGATGTATTGAAACACCACATCATACGAGCCGTTTTCCAGTTCGAGGCGATAGCGCCCCTCTTTGTTCGTGGTGGCGCCTTGGGTGGTGCCCTCTATGTAAACGTTGGCGAAAGGCAGCGGATGATAATCACGGTCGGTAACAATGCCGAATAGCGCTGCCCCGGCAGCTTGCTGCCCAAGCAGCGCAACAATCGTGATGACAATCAACCTCATCCTGAAAATGATTGAGGGCAATGATAGCAAACTTCCTTGCAGGTAACCGAGGTGGTGATTCGGTAATTTTAGAAAGATGGCAGCAATGAGAAGCTTACCCTACTCTTCCATAGAACCAATGAGGGAAGCTCTGGCAAGCTCATCGGAGGGAATATCTTCCTGGGTCATCAGGATATTTTCAATATCGCGCACCAGCAGTTGCTTGGCATCTGAATTCGTATTGTTTAAAACGATGATGCAGCTTCCGTCAGAAAGATACCTCACGATGGTGGTGCGGAAGCCGTTCCATAATCCATGATGATAGACCGTTTTGGCTCCTTCGTCTTCGGCTATTCTGAAGCCGAATCCGTAAGGCACTTTCCTTTTGTTGCGGAGGGTGGCCATCGTGAATGCCTCATTGAGAATTTCCTTTGACACCAGTTTACCGGAATATAGCGCCTGGTCCCATTTATATAAATCTTCAGCGGTGGAATAAATGCCTTTGTCGCCAATGCAGCCGTCATTGATGGTTTCGTCAATCAGCCGGTATCCCCTGCGTGTCGTCTGAAATCCGGGAAGCTTCGGGTGGTTCCTGCGGTTGATGGTTTGGCTGTAGGCAAACGTATTTTTCATGCCCAGCGGCTCAAAAATATTTTCATGCAGAAAGTCGGCAAAAAATTTCCCGGTGATGCGCTCTACCAAATAAGCCAGCACTACGTAGCCAGTGTTGGAGTAGGAATAATATCTGCCGGGAACAAAATTCAGCGGCATATTATGCTTGATTAGCAGCGCCACCACCTCGTGGTTGTATGGGGCGCGCTCGCTACTCCACTTGTTCTCCACCAGCCACATGTAATTCGAAAGCCCGGAGGTATGCGTAAGCAAATGGCGAATGGTCATGCCGGGATAGGGCCATTGGTGGATGTACTTTCTCACCTCATCATCAAAATCAAGTTTACCCTGCTGCTTCAGCAGCATGATAGCAGCGGCAGTGAACTGTTTGCTGACCGATGCAAGCTGAAAGGGCATTTGACTTGTTAATTTTTCCTTCGTGGTGAAATCAGAATAACCGGTTGTCCTGCTGCAGATAACGCGCCCTTTTCTCGACACGAGCACGCTGCCGTTGAAGCGGTAATACTTTTCATAACGGTCCATCAGTTTTGCAAGCCGTTCTTCCTTAGCGCAAAGTACCAATTCATCCACATAATCTCTTTCTTTGTCAAGCAGGAAAGTGGGCTTCACCACGTCATGCCCCATCAGCGTGCCGCTGATGCGGAAAGTCATGGACAGGCACATAAAAATACTTAAAAGCAAAAGAAACCTGTATCCCAGTCGCATTGGAGTTTATTCTTAGCTTTTTACGGGAATTATTAAAAAAGAGTTTGACAATTATAGCATTCTTTTGCGCTGGTATTTAGGGGCATAATCACAGCACCTTGTATGAAATCCTCAATAACGGGCATATTTTTTTTTCAGGACGCGTAAAGTTATCGAAATACCTTGAAAAAAAACGGGTCATACTAAAATAATTTGAAACTTTTTCGCTATACTAAACGGCAGGATACACAGAAAGAGGGACAAGTGAATCTTTAATGATTTGATATTTCAGAACGATATTTCTCTTCCTGGCTCTAACTAATGAACTTAAGCCGGTTTTTCCCGTAAAACAACAGGTTAAATACAGGTTACGTGTGCTCAACTTTCTGAAGGAAATTAATATCAAAGAGGTCAGGGAAACCAACCTGAAGCTCATCTTCGGACTCGGCTCTGTCGTTTATGCTGCTTTTGGCATCCTGCTGCATACCAGCGCAATTCAATACAACGACCCGCTCTGGCTGAGGCTGATTATACTTTTTATCGGCATTGCCTCACTGCTCGTTTCGGTGTATCATGAGCCGGCAAAAAAGCATCTGGTAAAAATTCTTTTTGCCAATCTGTACATCTATAATGCGCATCTTTATTATCTTCTTTTTGTCAATGATTTTGACCCGAATTACAAGCTTTCGCTTTTGGTGGTGACGTTTGCTTCCATCCTGTTTATACAGGACAAAAAGCTGAACAAGATTTATCTGGCTGTAAATGCAGTCACGCACCTCTCTGTTCTCATAGTTACCAATAATTTGAATGTAGAAAATATCAGCGTGTTGTTTTTGATTTTCATGGTGTTGTTCATCGGGTATTTCACCAACAGTGAAAGAATTAACGCCTTCAAGCAAATCAAAGACCGCGAAACGATTCTGCACACCATCAACAACAATGTATATCACGGCATCTTCAGAATTAATACGGAAGATGAGGTGATATACGCCAATGAAAATTTTGCAAAAATGCTCGGCTATGCTTCTTTAGCCGACATACACTGCTTAAAAAAGCCTTTTCAATTCACCAGCCAGGAAACAGGCAGGCAGTTTAACGTGCAGAAGATGGATAAAAAAATCATAAAAAATCTGGAAGCTGAAATCATCTGCAGGGGGAATAAAACGATGTGGGTGCTGTTAAGTTTGACGCCTTGCTTTGGCAAAGAAGGCGAACTGCTTTATTACGATGGCGCCATCATAGACATCACCGACCGGAAATTTGCCGAAAAAGAACTGATGCTTTTTTCAGCCGCCATTGACCATTCCACCGTCTGCGTTGCCATTACCGACCGAAACGGTTACATCCGGTATGTCAATCCTTTTTTTATGAAAGTATCGGGGTATTCGTTCGATGAGCTTTTTAGAACAAAAATTCAGAGTTACATCATCCATGATACAGCTTCAGCCAGGGAAATGCGTAATGAAATCCGCGCAGGGCGCGTGTGGAAAGGGGAACTGAATCACACCAATAAAACAGGGAAACTTCTTACCCTCCTGACAAGCATCGCACCGATTCGGGACAAAAGAGGCGAAATAATCAACTTCGTTGTGGTATCGGAAGATATCACCGAACGAAAGGCAGCCGAGCAGGAGTTGCTTGCTGCCAAAGAACTGGCTGAGACAGCCAACCGTGCGCAGGAGCAGTTCCTGTCAACCATCAGCCATGAATTGCGCACCCCGATGAATGCCGTGATTGGCATCAGCAATCTGCTGCTGGAAGAAGACCCGCGCCCCGACCAGACGGAAAATCTCCGAATATTGAAATTCTCTGCCGGCAATCTGCTCGCCATCATCAACGACCTGCTCGACCTCACCAAAATAGAAGCAGGCAAGCTGGATTTTGTTACTCTGGATTTTGACCTCGAACATACGCTGAACGACATTAAAAAAACTCACAGCCTGAAGGCAAATAACAAAAGTGTCGAATTACTTGTCAGCGTTGACAACAATGTACCCAAAATCCTTGTGGGTGATGCTTACAGGCTCAGCCAGATTTTAAATAACCTGGTTGGAAATGCAGTGAAATTTACTGACAAAGGGAAAGTGGAAATCAAAGTAACTGCATCCTCAATCAAAGAGGACATTGTTGAACTGAATTTCAATATAAAGGATACCGGAATTGGAATACCCGCGGACAAGATGGTGCACATTTTCGAACCCTTTTCGCAGGCAAGCATTACTACCAACAGAATCTATGGAGGAACCGGGCTCGGACTCGCCATCACAAAACGGCTCATTGAATTACAGGGAGGAAAAATTTTTGTGCAAAGCGAAGCCGGCAAGGGGAGTTCCTTCTCGTTCAACGTATCTTTTAAAAAGAGCAAAAAAGAATCGCTTCCCCGCGAATCCGAAGTAAAACATTATACAGGATTCAGCGGCATCCGTATTCTGCTGGTGGAAGACAACAAGGTAAATCAAAAAGTAGCAACTAAATTTTTGTCGAAATGGGATGCCCTTGTTGATATTGCCGAAAATGGAGCGGAGGCACTTCAAAAAATCAAGCTGAATTCTTACGATATTGTTCTGATGGATTTGCTGATGCCCGTGATGGATGGCTATGAAACGACAAGGCAAATCAGGAAAATGCCGCTGTGCAAAGATCTTCCCGTCATTGCCTTGACCGCGTCAGCCATGAGCCATGAGCGGGAAAAGGCATTTGAAGCCGAGGTGAATGATTATATCTCCAAGCCGTTCGTGCCATCAGAGCTTTACGGCAAGATTGCCAGATATGCTTACCGCGACATGGACAAGCTCAACGCTGCGGCTTAGCTGCATTGATATTCTGAAACTTTCGGAATACAAACTTCTCCCATAAATACGGCTGCAGGGAGGCATACGCCTGTTCTCCTTCGCGGTAAGTTGCATTCTCATTATTAATCACGTTTTCAATTTTCGCTTTCACATCAGCCGCCTGGATGATTCCGGTTTCTTTGAAATCCTTTGAATTTACAAGCTCCAGAAAATAATTTTTCCAAGCGCCTTTCAGCCAGTCAACAATCGGAGTCTGAAATCCCATTTTGTATTTGCGGTACATGATTTCCCTGGGAAGAAATGGAGCCATCGCATCGCGCAGCAACGCTTTGGTATATCCGTTTCTGATTTTGCTGGTCCACGGAATCGAGAAGCAGTAAGCAACTACACGATGGTCAAGGAACGGCATCCTGATTTCGACTCCGCTCATCATCGAATAGCGGTCATAGTTGCGCAACAGCGTGGGGAGATTTGCTGTGTGAAAAAGGTGGTAAAGCGCCCGGTTAAATCCATTGGAATTTTGCTCAAATGCTTTTTTTATTTCCCTGCCGATATGCGGAATAAAATCTTTAAACTTAAACGAACCGCTGACGCGCTGGAAATAATCCCGGATACCGACTTCCTTCACTTTGAATTGCGGAAATGGCGGAACGATTCCGCGGTATGTTTTCAAAATGCTGCTGATGGCATGAGGGTTCAATCCGCAATCCCAAAAGGCATTGAGCAGAAATGTGTCATAGCCGGAAAATAACTCGTCAGCGCCATGCCCGTCAATGGAAACATAAACCCCTGAATTTCTTTCTGCACGGTACGTCTGCACCATCGGCACGGGACTGGTAATGTACAGTTCCTCAAAATGATAGAGGTATTCTTCCAGGCTCTTGATTCCCTCCTCCGGGTTAATCTCAATAACATGCGGCTGAATTTTTAAATAAGCACACACTTTTTTTGCATAGGACGTCTCATCCAGCGGGCTGCCGGGCATGGATGCGATAAATGCATTTTGCCAAGTCACGGAAGGCGGTTCCGCGGTGAGCTTTGCTGCTTGCTTAATCCCGGCAATCGTTGCGCTCGAATCAACGCCACCGCTCAATGCCGTACCGACAGGAACATCCGAGCGAAGCCTGATTTTGCAGGCATCCAGAAACAAGTCACGGAATTCTTCCACCTGCCTGGAATAATTTCGGGGAACGGAATGAAGATGAGCATGGGTGTCCCAGTACTTCACGGTTGTGAGTTTTCCGTTCCGATAGATGCCGTAATGCGCTGACGGAAATCTTGTTATTCCCTCAATCAGACACTTTTCTGTCGGCTCGTAAGCGAAAACATTGTCCCTCATCCATTGAAAGTCTTTTGAAAGATTCACCTTCGGCAAAAATGGAACCAGCGCCTTCATCTCCGAGCCAAAAACAAAAGCATCACCGGCAAAAGCATAAAAGAGCGGCTTCTTCCCAAAGCGGTCGCGCGCCAGAAACAGCGTTTTTTCCTTTTTATCCCAAATGGCAAATGCCCACATCCCGTTGAACTTTTGCAGACAATCAGCACCCCACCGGGCATAAGCTTCGAGAATCACTTCCGTGTCTGTTTGCGATTTAAAGAGGTGTCCTTTTTTCTCCAGCTCCGTTCTTATTTCCCTGAAATTGTAGATCTCCCCGTTGTGGATGATGGCATAGCGCTCATTATGCATGGGCTGAAAGCCGGCATCCGAAAGGTCGAGAATGGAAAGTCTGCGGTGACCGAGAATCACTTTCCCATCACCATCCTGCCAAACGCCACGACCGTCAGGACCGCGGTGGACAAGCAAATCCAGCGAGCGGGTGAAAAAATTCAAATCAGCCGAAGCCGGCATTAAGCCGAGTATTCCGCACATCGTAATTATAAAGCTGGTAAATTATGAAACTGTTACTTGCAATGGGGAAAAAAGAGCACCTCAAAAGGTTAGCATCCGGTCATTTCAATGTGATGCCAGTTTGCGTTCAGCATTTTGGCTTTGAAAAACGTCAAGCGTTAACCAGCCTGGTTTCATAATAATCCAGATAAGTTAATCCTATTCCGTCATAAGGCCCCGTCTGATTATCGAAAATGATTATCCCATTATCTGCCACAAACTTATTTCCGATTGAATAGTCAGGCGTAATTTGTAAAACACGGCAAAAATCAATTTGAAATCCGGATTGGCTGAGTATCTCTTTAAAGTTTTCGATTTTTTCAACTTTGAGGGCAAATTCCCTGTCCACGTTTGTCACGGCATAGTCAATCCTCCATTGGGTATGCGCATCATCCGACTTGCTGTGATAGAGGTCTTTAATGTAAATTCTCCCTCCTTTTTTCAAAACCTTCTTACAGCTTTTCAACACTCGTGCAATGTCAGTCGAATGAGTCAGCGATTCCAGAAAATAAATCAGGTCAAATGTCTCTTTAGGATATAATTTTTCCAGCTTATGAAAATCACCCTGCCGCACGCGTATGGTGCCTTTCAACTCATTTTCTGCCTTTTTTATGTTCTCTCTCCCGTAACGGCACTGCCGCTCAGAGATGGTGACCGCTTCCACATGAACGTTCATCTTCCGGGCAAAATAAATGGCGGGACCGCAAACTCCGCAGCCCGCATCAAGCACCTTCTCACCATCCTTCATTTCTGAATTGGCGATAAAATAGTTAAACAATTCCTCAAGGTTGGTTGTACGAAATGACTGAAATGTGTCCCCGAATGTACGGATGTACCGTTCCGTCCATTTTTCATAATAATCTTTGACATGGGCAGGCTTCAATCTGCCGCTGCTGTTAAATTTCGCAAGCAGGTTTTTTATGGATAGCATTATTTATAGTCTTTTGCAATTTCTTTGAAAATTAGCACCATTTACGGTCGGATACCGCACCAGCGAAGCAGGCGGTAAATTCTGCAAATAATGTAGCTTTACCGCCCTTTCCGGCAGGTCATGAAAGTGGTTTTTTCTTTACTTCTAGCGGGTGTTTTCTCTGTGTCTGTCTTGGCACAAACATCTTCTGTCAGGGGAACCCTCATTGACCTGGATGCAAATATCTCCGTTGATTCCGCAACAGTGATACTTTCCGGAGAAAAAACTTTTGAAACGATTTCTGACGGAAACGGTGTGTTCCAACTAAGCAATGTTCCATTTGGAAAGTATGAGCTGATAATTAAAAAAGAAGGCTATGATGAAATCACGCGCGCGCTGCATCTCATTGAAAAAGTAAAAAATCTCGGCTTGATTATTCTTTCTGGCGCGGATGAAAATCCCGAACGTTTCGCACAGGACAATATCCCCGTCATCTCGATTTCTGAATCACATGTGAGCGACAACTCATCGCAAAATGTGTCGGGTGTGCTGAATGCCTCGCGGGATGCCTTTATCTCTGTGTCATCGTTCAACTGGGGTGCAGCACGCTTCCGCATCCGCGGATACGAGGGAGAAAATTTCGTGACGCTGTTCAACGGAGCTCCCATGAACGACCTTACTACCGGGCTAACACATTGGAGCCTCTGGAGCGGATTGAATGACGTGCTCCGCAATCGCGAGAATTCATTGGGACTTGCGCCATCCACCTTTTCATTCGGCAGCGTGGGCGGCTCGTATGATTTGGACAGCCGTGCCGCCCGCCAGCGGAAACAGCTTTCGGTTTCGTATGCCGTTTCCAACCGCACCTATTCCCACCGCCTGATGACGACTTATTCCTCCGGCCTGCTGAAAAATAATTGGGCTATTTCGCTCTCGTTCTCCAAACGCTTTGGCAGAGAAAGCTGCATTCCCGGAACGTACTTCGATGGATACTCTTATTTTGCTTCTGCCGAAAAACTCATCGGCTTCAAACATTCCATCAGTCTGACGGCTTTGGGCGCGCCCGCAAAAAACGGCCGCTCCTCTCCCTCAGTGAATGAGATGAACGACCTCGCGGGGACAAATTATTACAACCCCAACTGGGGTTACCAGAATGGTGAAAAAAGAAATGCGGTTGTCGCGAAAATTTTCCAGCCCGTAGTGGTAGTGAATCATGAATGGAAATTCAGCAAGGAATCATCGCTGGAAAGCGCGGTGTCATTTTTGTTCGGAAAAAATTCGGTGTCGGCATTGGATTGGTATAATGCGCCTGACCCCCGCCCGGATTATTACCGGAGGCTGCCGAGCTATATTGATGATTCCACGCTGCAGCAGGAAGCGAAATATTTGCTCTCATCATCCGATGAGGCAAGGCAGCTCAATTGGGCAAATCTTTACAACGTGAATTATCACAACATTGAAACGGTTGCCCGTGGCGTTAGCGGTGATTCGGTCACCGGCAAGCATTCGCTTTACATTCTGCAAAACCGCGTGATATACAATCAGCGGCTGGCAGTGAACACGGTTTACAACAATTCAATTTCGGAGCATCTGCTGCTGACGGCTGGCGCTTCGTACCAGCGGCAGACTTCTGAGTTTTACGAGGAGGCGGATGATTTACTGGGTGGTGATTTTTTTCTCGACCTCAATCTATTTGC
>DATLYB010000014.1:0-11644 GCA_035575215.1 Chitinophagales bacterium | reverse complement strand
CGCTGCGGAGGAATCAGGTTAAAGCAGCCGCCACATGAGTTGCGGACAATCTTCACCACCGCCAGCCCGTTCTTGTAGTTCTTGCGGATGCGCAGATAAGCGGTCAGCAGTCGTTCATCAAACTCCTTTATTTCTTTTTGCACTTTCGCTGACTGTCTTTTATGCTTCTCTTCGTCCTTGTCGGTTTCAGAGATGATTTTTTCCAGCTCTACCTTTTTGTTTTCCAGCTCTTTCTTTTTTGCCTTGATATGCTCCTTGGCGTCTTTCATGAATTCTTTCTGCACCTTAATCTGCTCCTGAAGGTCGTGAATCTTTTTCTCTGAAAGCTGGATTTCAAGCTTCTGCAGTTCAATTTCCTTAGTGAGGGCGTCATATTCACGGTTGTTCTTCACATTGTTTTGTTGCTTCTCATATTTCTTGATGAGCGCTTCAGATTCTTTGATGGAATTTTTTTTCTTGGCGATCTCTTCTTCCAAATGCTCCATCTCCTCATCTATCTTATGCGTGCGCGTTTCCAAGCCCTCAATTTCGTCTTCCAGGTCGCTCACTTCCATTGGCAATTCTCCTTTCATCCTCAGAATCTGGTCCAGTTCCGAGTCAATAGTTTGCAGGTGGTACAGCGCCTTCAGCTTCTCTTCAACCGTTAATTCTTTTTCTGTTACTGTTGCCATAAGTTATTAGAGGTAGTTTACGGGATTTGTGTTCGTTTCCGAAAAAAGCAGGGCAAAATTATCAAAATTTTTCCTCAAAACCTCATAGAACAGTTCGGTTGTGAACTGCTCGCTCTCGTAATGCCCGATGTCGGCAATAATGATTTTGCCTTCCGCATCGAAGAAATCATGGTATTTAAAGTCGCTTGTAATGAAGATGTCGGCTTCCGCATGAATCGCATCCGGCAGCAGGAAGCTGCCCGAGCCTCCGCATACCGCCACCTTCTGAATTTTCCTGCCCCTGAAATGCGTGTGCCGCACACACCCCGCTCTGAAGGTTTTTTTGACAGTTTGCAGGAAAGCTTTTTCATCGGCAGGTACCGGCAGTTCGCCAACCATGCCTGAACCTGCCCGCGGGTGGTAGTTGTCCAGCGGAATGATATCATAAGCCACCTCTTCATAGGGATGTGCTTCCAGTAAGGCTTCCACCAGGCTGTGTTCAATAGGTGCCTGGAAAATCGTTTCAATTTTGATTTCCTTCTCGTGGTGGCGTTTGCCCTTTTCCCCCACGTAAGGCTGGGTCGCTTCGCTGCCCTTGAAGGTGCCGAATCCTTCGGTGTTGTAGCTCGTTTCGGTATAATCGCCAATAACGCCAGCGCCCGCGGCAAACAACGCATCACGCACTTTCTCCGCATCATTCAGCGGGCAGAAGGTGATAAGTTTTTTGAGGAGCTGCTTTTTGGGGGCGAGAATTTCAGTATGCACCAATCCTAACTTCTCGCAGATTTTTTTGTTCACGCCAATATATGCGTTGTCGAGATTGGTGTGCATGCAGTAAATGGCGATGTCATTCTTAATTGCCAGCATCACCGCCCTCTCCACATAATTCCTGCCTGTAAGTTTTTTGATTCCTTTAAAAATAATCGGATGATGCGCGATTATCAGGTTGCACTTCTTTTGAACGGCTTCCTTCACCACTTCCTCAGTTGAGTCAATACAGAGCAAAACTTTTGATATCTCCCAATCGGGATTGCCTGCAATAAGCCCGGTGTTGTCATAACTTTCCTGATAAGAAGGCGGAGCGAGCGATTCAAGGTAAGATGTAATGAATTTGAGCTTCATTCTGTAAAAATAAAAAATACAGAAACCAGGAGAGGTCCCGGAGTTTTTCTGGCGAGTGAATGAGCCTAATCGAACCTTGTTAAAGAGTAAGCTGCACTTGTTTACTGGGTTTTACACCACCGGCATAAAATCAATCTTGCGGAAACTGATTATCTTTAGCCCTCGGGAGCCGTAAGCTCAAATCACTACCGCTATGAATTTCAGATACGCGTTTTCCTGCATTGCACTTTTTTTATGTATTAATGCACAAAGTCAAGACATCCACTTCTCCCAATATTTTGCCTCTCCTCTCACGCTTAACCCGGCAATGATAGCGGGCTTCAACGGAAAATTCCGCATTGCCGCCAATTACCGCAACCAGTGGTTCAGTTTTCTGAAGTCATCATCGTATGTCACCTACTCCGGTTCGTTTGATATGACGCTGCTGAAAAACAAGCTGAGATACGACCAGTTTGGCGTTGGGGTGATGCTCTTCAACGACAAAGCCGGTGACGGGGGACTCGTCAACCTCACAGCTATGGCAGGTGCGGCTTATCACAAGGTGCTGGATGAAAGCAGCCGCTACAGCCTGGCACTCGGAGTGATGGCTGGCATCACTAACAGGAGGATTGATTTCAACAAGCTTGTTTTCGAAGACCAGATAGACCTCAACACCGGGCTGCCGCTGTTCCCGAATGGCGAGTCGGTTGACCGTTCATCTTTCATCTACCCCGACTTCACGGTGGGCTTGCTGTTCAGGGGCAGGTTCACCAACAGTATCACCGGCTATCTGGGCGGCTCAATGTTTCACCTTCATAAACCCAAGGAATACTTCCTGGTGCAGACGGGCGATGAAAACAGGCTCAATCCACGCTATCTTGCGCACGGAGGCGTTGACTTCGGCATCGGAGACCAATTCACCATCAATCCCGGATTTCTTTACCTCATTCAAAACACCGCTTCAGAAGTAACGGGCGGATTGGCTCTCGGCTATAAGTTTGATAAGCTCAACACGCTTTTCATCGGCTCTTGGTATCGTGTGTTCGACAATGATGCGGTGATAGCAATGGCAGCTTATGAGTACAACGGCTTGCGCGTGGGAATAAGCTATGACATCAACCTCTCTGACCTGAAACTTGCCAGTAACAACCAGGGTGCCGTTGAGTTGTCGGTCATCTATATTTACGGAAAGGGCGAGGAGCGCAAGTTCTCACCCGTTGACTTCTGCCCGAAGTTCTAAGCTCACAAGTTGCGGAAGCAGTTATCTTACCACACCTTTCCCTTCAGCATCGGAACGAACTTGAAGGTGTCGTACTGCTCCTGTTCGTATTTTCCTTCATCTATCTTGATGATGCGCTGCATATGCTGCACACTGCCTTTGCCGTAGGGCATCACCAGGTATCCGCCAATCCGCAATTGGTCAAGCAGCTTGACCGGCTGTTCTGCGACTGCGGCTGTAATGAGGATTTTGTCAAAAGGAGCAAAAGCGGGAAGCCCTTCAAATCCATCACCATAAAAAAACCGGATGTTCGTGACGTGCATTGCTTCCAGCAGCGCTTTAGCCCGCTCGTACAGTTTCTTATGGCGTTCAATGGTGAAAACACGCGCGCCCATATAAGCGAGAATACACGCCTGATAGCCGCTGCCGGTGCCCACTTCCAGAATCTTGTCTCTTCTCTGCACTTCCAGAAGCTGTGTTTGATAGGCTACCGTGTAAGGTTGTGAAATAGTTTGCCCCTCGCCTATTTGAAAAGCCTTGTCTTCGTAGGCATGCTCAACAAATGCGGGGTCGAAAAAATAATGACGCGGGATACTTCCAATCGCCTCAAGCACCGCTTCATCCGTGATGCCTTTTTCCCGGATAATATTTACCAGCCTTTTACGAAGCCCCTTATGACGGAAATTATCTTCAAGACGAAATAATGGAGTACTCACTCACGCAAAGTTAGACTTTAAGCCCGCACTCCGGCATCATGAATCCTGTGTGCAATTTTTGTTGCGTCTCTTTTCTTTATCTTGTCTCTTTACGTCTATCTTCTATTTTTGCAGGCACAAAAAAAGCGAATGACACCCATTAAATTCGGGACGGACGGATGGCGCGCTATCATAGCAAAAGATTTTACAGTAGATAATGTGACGCGGGTGGCGGAAGCTACGGCTAAATGGATGAAAGAAAGAAACATGCATCCATCAGTAGTAGTAGGACACGACTGCCGCTTTGGCGGTGAACTGTTTGCTGAAACGGTGGCGCTGGTGATGTGCCGCAATAACATCCGGGTGAAGCTGGCGAAGGGATTTGTTTCCACCCCCATGGTTTCGCTGGGTGCGAAGGCTTTCGGTGCCGACCTCGGTGTGATTATCACTGCCAGCCACAACCCTCCTTCTTACAATGGCTACAAATTAAAGGGAGGGTTCGGAGGTCCGGCTTCCACCGCCACCATCAGCGAGGTGGAGGAACTGATACCTGAGAAAGCCGCGCCTCCGGAGGGTACCGTGCCGGAATTTGTGAAGAAAGGGCTGATTGAATATGTTGATTTGGAATCGCTCTACATCGAGCACGTCAGGAAAAATTTCGACCTGAAGGCAATCGAGAAATCAGGATTGGTGCTGGCGTACGATGCCATGTATGGCGCGGGGCAGAATGTGATTAAAAAAATTCTTCCTGATGCCATTTTGCTGCATTGTGATTACAACCCCTCATTCAAGGGAATCGCACCGGAGCCGCTGGATAAAAACCTGCAGGAGTTTTCCCAATTAATCAAGGAATCAAGCGACATTGACGCAGGGCTTGCCACCGATGGCGATGCTGACCGCCTGGCAATGTATGACGAAAAGGGGAATTACGTTGACGCCCATCACCTCATCTTGCTGCTGGTGCATTACCTGCACAAACACCGCAAAATGTCCGGCAAGGTAGTGATAGCGTTTTCCGTTTCCAACAAAGTGAAAAAACTCTGCGAGATATACGGGCTGCCCTGCCAGGTGACGAAGATAGGCTTCAAATACATCTGCGAAATCATGATGAAAGAGGATGTGCTGGTGGGCGGTGAAGAGTCGGGGGGCATCGCAGTGAAAGGGCACATCCCCGAACGGGACGGAATATGGGATGGGTTGGTTATTCTCGAATATATGGCGAAGTCGGGAAAATCGGTCACTGATTTAATTAAGGAAGTGTATGCGGTGGTGGGCCCCTTTTCCTACGAGCGGAACGACCTGCACCTCACCGAAGAATTGAAGCAGAAGATTATTACCAATTGTAAAAAGGGAAAGTACAAAGCTTTCGGAGCCAACAAAATCACACGCGTGGAAGAGATGGATGGCTACAAATTTTATTTCGGAGAGGATGAAACGGTGATGCTCCGCGCCTCAGGCACCGAGCCGGTGCTGCGCGTTTATGTTGAAGCCCCCTCCAAAAAGCGGGTGCATGAGCTGCTGAAAGCTGCCGAGGAAACGCTGATGAAGTAGCTGCCGGTGTTTTTTATTTACATCATCTTCGCCCTTCTCGTCAGATAAGGCACCAGCACGTGCATAAATTCTTCGGCAATGTCGGCTTCCACAAAATCAATCTTGTACTGCCCGCATTTCAGCATCAGTTCTTTTTTGTACTGCAGGGCATGCGTGGTGTAGTATTCCCGCACTTCGCTGGCGCGCAGTTTAATTTTTTCATTGGTTTCCAAATCAATGAATACATAAGGGCGGTTTTCAAATTCAAACTCCAGTTCGCTCTTTTTGTCCGTTACATGAAACAGCACGACTTCATGTTTGGCATATTTCAGATGCTGCAGCGCGGAAAATAATTCAGCACTCGACTCCATGTTGTCGAGCATGTCGCTAAAGATAATTATCAGCGAACGCTTGGGGATGTTGTCGGCAATCTGATGCAGGCACCGTGCCGCAGCCGTCTTTTTATTGCCGGAATGTTCAGCCAGCAACTGCTCTAAATGTGTGGTGAGCAGCTTGTGATGTTGCGAAGTGGAGCGCGCTCCCGTGTGTACATCCAGCTTGTCTGAAAATACAGACAATCCCACGGCATCGCGTTGTTTCCGCATCAGGTACATCAGCGCGGCAGCACAGACAATCGAAAAACGGATTTTGGTGTTCTCCTCACCCTTCGGATAATACATCGAAGAAGAAGCATCAATCACCAACTGGCAGCGCAGGTTGGTTTCCTCCTCAAACTTTTTTACATAGAGCCTGTCGGTGCGCGCGTAAACTTTCCAATCAATATCCTGCACTGATTCTCCGGGGTTGTACAAACGGTGTTCAGCAAACTCAACCGAGAATCCGTGATAAGGGCTTTTATGCAACCCGATAATAAAGCCTTCCACCACCTGCCGTGCGATGAACTCAAGATTATCGAGGCGGTGGAGGTCTTCGAGTTTTTGAATGGAAGCCAAAGAAGTATTTGGATATTGGGTATTGGGTACGCGCTTGTTACTGCCTACTAATCAATGTTACTGCCTACTAATCAAAGATGGGCCTTCAGTTTCTCTTCCAGCACGCTCTTGGGGACAGCGCCTACCTGCTTGTCAATCACCTGCCCGTTTTTAATAAAAAGGATGGTGGGGATATTGCGAATACCGTATCTGACGGTGACCTCGGGATTTTCATCCACATTCACTTTGCCGATAAGCGCCTTGCCGTCATATTCCCGGGCAAGCTCTTCCACGATGGGTGAAATAAAACGGCAGGGGCCGCACCATTCAGCCCAGAAGTCAAGCAAGGTCAGTTTCTGAGATTTTAAAACCTCCGTTTCGAAGTTCGCATCAGTAATTTCAAAAGCCATAAAACAAGATTTTAGATGTTAGAATTTGATTACGGCAAAGTTAACAATATGGGAATGGATTAGTTCCATGTGAGAAACCATTTTCAGTTGGCAGCGGCTGTCATGCTGGACTCAATTCACGTTCAGTTTGCACTCGATACTCTGGTGCCCTTCCAATAAGCCCAGGAGTTCGTTGTTGAGGTCAATCTTGTACTTGCTGCTTGAGAGTTCCACCGTGTAGGATTCGGAGTCGTGACGCAGCAGCACGCGCACACAAAACCTGCCCGGATATGCATGGCATATCCGCTCCAATTCCCGTATCAAATCATCATTCACGTTTTTAAATGGCAGCGTCAGCGTCACGTCTTTGGAAAATCGCTGCCTCACTTCCGACAGCGGGAGCATGGAAGTGAGACGCACCTCAGTTTTTTTGAGCCAATCGTTGTATTCGTAAGTTCCTTTCACAAACACCAGCACGCCCTCCTGCAGCAGATGCTTGTAGCGCAGGTATTCTTCCTCGCGATACAACCCCAGCTCAATGGAACCCGTGTAATCTTCGAGCGTAAAAATGCCCATGCCCGTGCCTTTCTTTGTGATGCGGTGTGCGGCTTTGGTGATGATGCCCGCCAGCGTCAGCTCTTGTTTTTTCGGCTCCATCTTTTCGATGTCGGCAATTTTAGTGCGGGCGAAAGTTTCTGTTTCGAGGCGGTAATCATCCAGCGGATGGGCGGAGATATAAATGCCGGTATAATCTTTTTCGTACTTCAATTCTTCCAGCAATCCCCATTTGGGGACTTCCGGCAGTTTTGGCTCGGTGGTTTCAAGGGGGGGCAGGTCGCCAAACAAGGTATTGGCACCGTTTCCCTGTCCTTTCTGGAATTGTCCGCCATATCTGATTGCCTTTTCAATCACGGTGATGCCTTCTGCCGGAATCGTATGGAAGTAGGTGGAGCGAGGCTTTCCGAAGCAATCAAATGCACCCGCATAGGCGAGGCTTTCAAATGTCTTTTTATTCGCGCTGCGCAGGTTGACTCTTTTTGCAAAGTCAAAAATACTTTTGAAGGGGCCGTTTTCTCTCCGCTCTTTCACGATTTCCGCCACAGCAGCTTCGCCCACGCCCTTGATGGCTGAGAGCGCCATGCGGATTTGCCCGGTTTTGTTCACGGTGAACTTCACATCGCTTTCGTTGATGTCGGGACCGAGCGCCTGCACATTCAGCCGCTTGCATTCCTTCAAAAAGAAATTCACCTTTTCGATGTCGCTCATGCCGTGTGTGAGAACGGCTGCCATATACTCTGCAGGATAATGCGCTTTGAGGTATGCGGTTTGAAATGCGACCAACGCATAGCACGTAGAATGTGATTTATTGAAAGCGTATTGCGCGAAGGCTTCCCAATCCGTCCAGATTTTTTCGCAAATTTTTTCAGGATAGCCGTTTTTTCTTGTGCCCTCCATGAACTTGCCCTTCATCTTGTCCAGCATTGCGCGGTCTTTTTTGCCCATTGCTTTACGCAGCACGTCCGCATCGCCTTTGGTGAAGCCCGCGAGTTTTTGTGAGAGCAGCATCACTTGTTCCTGATAGACGGTGACGCCATAGGTATCTTTCAGAAATTCCTCCATCTCCGGAAGGTCATATCTAATCGGCTCTTTGCCGTGCTTGCGGTTGATGTAGTTGGGAATATACTCCATCGGACCCGGACGGTAGAGCGCGTTCATCGCGATGAGGTCGTCAAACTTGTCGGGCTTGAGTTCCTTCAAATACTTCTGCATCCCCGGACTTTCAAACTGGAACGTGCCGTTGGTCATCGCGCGCTGATACAGCTCAAAGGTTTTCTTGTCGTCCAGCGGAATTTTGTCAATGTCAATGTCAATTCCGTGGTTTTCCCTGATGAGCGCAAGCGCATCGCGCAGAATGGTGAGCGTTTTCAGTCCGAGAAAATCCATCTTTACAACGCCCGCCTCCTCAATGATTTTTCCTTCAAATTGGGTGAGATACAAATCGGAGTCCTTAGCTGTGCAGACGGGAATGATTTCCGTCAAATCCTTCGGAGCGATGATAATACCCGCAGCGTGAATGCCCGTGCCGCGCACCGAGCCTTCCAGCACAAGGGCTTCTTTCAGGACTTTTGCGGGAAGGTCTTGCCCCTTAAAAATATCGCGCAGCTTTTTTACATCCTGCACTTCGTCAGGCGTCAGACCTTCATTCTTGATTAAGCCGTCCTCCCCCTCAAAAGGCGCCTGGAGCAGCCGGTTCAATTCAATTCCCGGACGTTCGGGAACAAGTTTGGCAAGCGCCAGGGATTCGGAAAGCGGCAAATCCAGCACGCGCGCCACATCCTTGATGCTCATCTTCGCTGCCATCGTGCCATAGGTGATAATTTGCGCCACTTGATTCTTTCCATATTTCTCTACGACATAATTCAGAACTTTCTCGCGTCCTTCGTCATCAAAGTCAGTGTCAATGTCGGGCATTGACTTGCGCTCAGGATTCAGAAACCGTTCAAACAGCAGTCCGTAATGAATCGGGTCAATGTTGGTGAT
Organism: Chitinophagales bacterium; assembly: GCA_035575215.1. Taxonomy (GTDB): domain Bacteria; phylum Bacteroidota; class Bacteroidia; order Chitinophagales; family CAIOSU01; genus DATLYB01. The sequence continues at coordinate 2,587 of DATLYB010000014.1, read as the reverse complement.
GCCGAGGCAATATGCCACCACCGAACCGGCAGCCGAGCCGCGTCCCGGACCAACGAACACACCAATGTCCTTTCCGTGATTGATGAAATCAGCCACAATTAAAAAGTATCCCGCATACCCCATCGTGCGGATGGTGTGCAGCTCGAAATGGATGCGCTCCTCAATTTCGCGAGTGATTTCCTTGTAACGTTTGCGCGCGCCTTCCAACGTCAGATGACGCAGGTAATCATCCTGCGTTTTGAACTCGGCAGGAATCCGGAAGTTCGGGAGCATGATGTCCTGCTTGAGTTTCAGCGACTGAACTTTGTCAGCGATTTCATTGGTGTTGTCAATCGCCTGCGGTAAATCGCTGAACAGCTTGGTCATCTCCTCGGAAGTCTTGAAATAGAACTGGTCGTTGTAAAAAGCAAAGCGTCCTTTGTTGCTGTTCACATCTTCGTCATCCCCGAAATCGCGGATCTTGGGGTCTGACTGCTTCTTGCCGGTGTTGATGCACAGCAGGATATCGTGTGCGTTGTAATCCTGCTGGTCAACGTAATGGGAATCATTGGTGGCGATAATCTTGACGTTGTACTTTTTGGCAAAGCGCAGCAACACTTCGTTCACCGTATCCTGCTGGGGAATTCCATGGCGCTGCAATTCTACATAATAATCTTCCCCGAACAAATCAAGCCACCACTTAAAAACTTTCTCCGCTTCTTCTTCACTCTTGCGGATAATCGTGCGTGGCACTTCGGCAGCAAGGCAGCAGGTGGTTGCAATCAATCCTTGATGATATTGCAGAATCAGTTGCTTGTCAATGCGCGGATACTTGCTGTAAAAACCCTCGATATAACCGAGTGAGCACAGCTTGATGAGGTTCTTGTAACCTTCGGCATCCTTCGCAAGCAGCAGCTGGTGATAGCGGTTGTCCTTTTCGTTTTTGGTGAATTGCTTTTTTGTGCGGTCGTCCACCAAATAAAATTCGCATCCCACAATCGGCTTCACATTGTATTTAACCGCAGTGGCCACGAACTTGAACACTCCGAACATGTTGCCATGGTCAGTGATGGCAACGGCTTTCATGTTGTCCTTCTGTGCCTTTGTGAGCATGCGGTCAATATCGGCTGCGCCATCCAGCAGCGAAAATTGAGTGTGACAATGGAGGTGGGTGAATTGAGGCATAACTTCGATTCGAAAATGTTTGTGGTTTGCCGTTAATTGCAACACCTCAAATGACCAGCCACAAACGCTTTTATTTTCGCACTATTCATTTTGGAAATTTTTCGCCAGAGGGAGATTCCAAAAATAATTTGAGGAAGGGTGAGAGAAAAGAGATTTTCGGAAAAGTTATCTACAAACCGCCAAAAATTTTCTACACCCGGTTGAAAAAAAGTTTTACAATGAAATGCCTTAACAACTCATTCAACATTCACCTTAAACCATTGCCCAGCAAGGATTTCATACACTTTCCTTCTGAAATCGCCCTGAACTAAAATGACTCCATTTTTCACCGAGCCGCCCGTGCCACTTTTAGATTTAAGCAGCCTTCCCAGCGATTCCAAATCGCTCGTTTTCCCGGTAAAGTTTTCCACAAGGGTTACGGTTTTTCCGCCCCGGTCTTTCCGCTCAATTCCGCACAATCAATTTCTGCTGCTTAGGCGGAAGAGTTTCAGGTTTTTCGCTTTGTCTGTATTGATATTGATAATCCGGGGCGGCAGAGTAAATACCTTTTGGGGCTGCTCTTGTGGGGGAATTCTTATTTTATTTTCAGTGTCAATGCCCGGTGTTTGCCGTTCACCGGTTCAGCGTGGTTCATACTGCTTCTGCATTTCCTGAATCCACTTTTCCCGCTCCTCGGGTGTCATGTTCTGCATGTCTTTCATCATCTGCTGCACATCAATGCCTGCCGGAATGATGGTGCCCGTTTGCGATTTGGTATAGCCATTCAGCGAGAAAAGGCTTGCGGGATTGCTCTTCTTCTCCGCTTTTACCAAATCAATCTGAATGGAGTTGCCCTGTTCCGTAGTCTTTACCCTCACCGGAAAACCACCGGCTCCCTTGGCTTCCAGCGCCCTCATCAAATTGTCTTTGCCGGTATATTTGGTTTTTATCTTCGCCATATCCTGGTAGCCTGCCACTTCCGTAGTATTCCAGAATTCTTCCGGAGTCTTGCTTCCCTTGCGCAGCACCTTCACGTGGATGGTGTTGTAGCCGTTCACATTTTCTTTTCCGATTACAGTCACTTCATAGTCGGTTGGGGGTGCATCTTTCCAGTCTTCGGCAGAGCTTAAATCAATTTCGGTGTAGCTTTTGTTTTTTTCATCCAGCATGAACACTTTGTCAGGAGTGTCCTTCAGCGTGAGGCTTACGATGCTGATACCGCTCCCGCCCGGCAACTGAGGAACCGTCATGTTTATATCAGCCCGGCTGTTGCCATCCTGATAATAGGTTTTCATGGCACCGCTCATGCTCCCTTCCTTTCCGGATGAAGTGATTTTAAATTCAATATAAAAACCTTGTGCGAATGAGGTTGCGGCAATCGCTGCAAAGCACAACACTGTGAGCAAGAATTGTTTTTTCATGGTAGTGGATTTTTTATCTGCAC
>DATLYB010000013.1:0-4758 GCA_035575215.1 Chitinophagales bacterium | reverse complement strand
GAAGTAGCTGCTCACGTTTGAGCCCGCCAAATCCATATCCGTACCCAGCGTCACGCTTTCGCCCGGTTCAATGGAAGCATCCTGGGGAAAAATGGAGAACGCAGGCGGAGGAATCACCGCAACCTGCACGGGCGAAGCTGCCGAGCCTGTGCATCCGTTCGCATCAGTGACAGTTACCGAATAGATGCCGCTTTGCGACACATCAATGCTTGCAGTGGTTTCATTGCCGGGCGACCACAAATATCCTGCAAACGGCTGCGTAACCGAAAGCGTCACTGCATCGCCCTCACAGATTTGCAGGAAAGTGCCGGCAGCAATCACCGGCTGCGGCAGCGGAGCCGCATTGACGACCATCGTATCATACCGAAAACACTGGGCATCCTCTACGCGGACGATGAATTCAAAACTGCCCGTTGTTCCAGAGGGGATGGCGACAAACGGATTTGAAGCGGTCGCACCGGAAATAAAACCATTGGCAGCAGAAGGATTTGCTGCCCATTGATAAGCGGAGCCGGGAGGTCCTGTGGGGTTTCCGCCTATCATCACCGGAGGGTCGCCATCGCATAAATTGATGTCAGCGCCCGCATCAGCAGCGGGCGTGGGTTTAACGGTGATGGTAAGGCTGTCAACCGCCCAGTTGTCGCAAATGTCAAAGGCAGTGTCAACGTAAGTTGTGGTTTGTGCCGGATAAACGGTAGAGATGGTATCGGTTTGCCCGCTGGGCGTCCAAAAATAGCGGTACGGAGGCACCCCATACTTCGGCTTTGACGTAAGTCGCACGGGCTCCTCAGCGCATACAACGTATTTATCAGCCTCCACATCCAACTCAATCGTTCTTCCCTCAACCGTCACGGCAAAAAAGCTTCCGATGGCGCAGTTGTAGCCGCATACCTCCGGGCATTGCAGCGAGCGGTTCTTCAGCGTGAACGGCAACTCATAATCAGGACACTGTGGCGGAATGCATCTCACCAGCCTGTTTTGAAGGACCGAGTCAGGGATAGCTCCGGCACCCGGCACCTTGTCAGGATCGGTGGTGCAGATGCCCAGAAAAGGCGGATTAGCCGGGCGGCACATGAGCTGACCTGAAGTGCCGCAGGGACCGATCACCTCCATCGTAAGGTCAAAAAAGTAGCAGAAAGGCGAAGGGTTGGGAGGCGATGGCACGCAAAGCGAGTCTGACACTTTGTATTCGAGGTCAATATAGGCGTTGAACAGCTCGCTTTTGCCGGGCACGGTGTCAATCAGCGTGTAGTCGCAGCTTCCCAGCGTGCTCTTGGTGAAGGCAAGATTGGCTCCCGAAAAAATAGTGGCAGTCAGAAAATTACCCATGCTGTCGCGCCCGGAAACCCACGGGTCAATGTAAACCGGATACTGCAAGGCGGGATGAGAGAGATATGAAACAGGCACCAGCACTTTCACCTTGCAGCCGCCCGCTGTTCTCTCCACATCATACGAGCCGCTTATTCCCAAGCCGTAGCCATCGTAATATTTCGGCTTGTGAAAATCAATATGCACCCTGCCGTTTTTCTCCACGGCAAGACTTCCTGACTTTTTCTTCACGATTTCAAATCCCTCCGGTAAAGCGATTTCATCTTCAAACACTACCCATTCTGAATTTGCGGGAATTTCCAGCGGATTGCTGATAATGAAATCCGTTTTCACACCGCCCTTCTCAAATACCTGGCGAACGTCAATGTTTTTCCAGCCCTCAATTGTCAGCGCTCCGCTTTCGCCCACCGTGGTGCGGGAAAAATCAACGGGAGAAAAATTTTGCTTTCCGCCTGATTTATCCAGATAATAAAAACTGAGATTACGGTTGAATCCGAATTCCAATCCCGGGGTGATGATGAATGCCGTGTGTTGGCTCAAGTCATATTTTGTGGGAATGGGCTGACTGGCTGCGGTAAAAACTCCCGGCTCATTGGCATCAGGCTTCAGGCGCGGGTCAATCGTGCGCAGCCGTCCGGATTTGTCGCGGTAATGCAGCGGAAAATATGATTGCTGCTTGTAGAAGTGGCTGCTGTTTTCGGGTTCAATGAAATACCGCGAATGATAGGTTCTCTTCTGAAGCAGTTCCACGCAATTGCTGCACCCCGCTTTATAGGGAAGGATGCCGAATTCAGGATGCTGCCGGAATTCATCTGGCGTATTTTCCAGCAATGCTTGTGTGATAATTTTTTCTTCCGGCTGAAAAGCAGTGAAGTTGTAGCGCCTCACCTGCATGGCGTTTTGAGAAAAACCGGAAATACCAAAACCACACAGGAAGATTAAGAAAAAATACACCGAGCAGCTCACCGGGGAATACAAGATGCATTTGTTTACTTCGTACCATCTTCCGGGCTCATTATATTTCTGGCGCAGGCTAATTTGGAATTGCTTTAACATTTATAGGATAAAGCCCCATCCCCTTCTCCTTCGGAGTGGGGACGGGGTGAGGCTTTGAATCTCTACCTTACCAAAGTTACATTCCCTTTCCGTTCAAGGGGTGAGTCGCTGCCTTTGCCGGCTTTGATGTAGTAAACATAAACACCGGTATCCTGCTTTTTGCCCTTGTGCGTGCCGTTCCAGCCTTGATTGCACGGGTAGCCCTGGCAGAGTTCGCTGACATTCGCAGAATAATACACCTGCTCGCCCCAGCGGTTGAAGATACGGATTTCGTAAGTGTCAAAGTTTTCGCCAAACACGCTGAAGAAATCATTGTGTCCGTCATCGTTTGGCGAAAATGCCTGCGGGATTTTAATAAACACATCGCAGCCTTCGATAGTGAGCCTTACCGTATCGTAATTAACGCAGCCCGTGAGGGTGTCAATCCCCTGCAGGACGTACGGTGTTGTTTGCAGCGTGAGAACAGTGGGGTTGGCAATGCTGGCATCGCTTAATCCTTCGGCAGGCGACCAGCGATAAATGTGCGCCCCTGTGGCGCTGAACTGCAGCGATTCGCCCTTGCACAAGAGCGTGTCATTTCTTCCTGCATTCACCACCGGCAAAGGATTCACGAATACATTCACATCATCCCTGGCATTGCAATTATTAGTATCAGCAACTTCAATGATATAATTAGTGTCTGTGGAGGGCTTCACAGTATTTTCTTTCGTTGTAGCGCCATTGCTCCACAGAAAACTCACTCCCTCCTCCGTGAAATAGTGAATCGTCCCGTTCCACACTCGTGGCGAAGCGGGAGCAGAAAAAGCAAAATCCACCGCAGCGCCTTCAAGGAATGAGAGGATACCATCTGACGCATACACATTGCCGACACTGGTTCCGGTGCTTCCTGCCATATTGCTTCCGTCAGTGGTGGTAATGTAAAACCCGTACGTGCTGCCTGCCGGAATAGTGATATTGATAGCCAGAGGAACGGGGGTGGCAGTGCCGGTATTCGTGATGATGCCGTTTGCAGCACCCAGCCGCGTCCAGCTGCTCGGGTCTGTTTCAGAGCCTACATAGGAGGCGGGGCGGTAATATATTTCAACGTCAACGGTGTCAGCGGAAGTGAAATATGCATCAAAGGAGGTGACGGTCAATTCATACGCTGCGCGCAAATCAAACATGTTCCCGTTGTTGCCGGATGTGCCGCTCAAGGTGGTGGTCAGCATTTCCTTGAATCCGGCTTCTTTCGCCACCAGCCTTATGGAATCACCGGCACAAATCGTGGCATCATCTCCGGCATTCACCGAAAGCGTTTGCACCACGTTCACGGTGTAGGTGCTGGCGCGCTCTCCGCAGTTGTTCAGCGCGTGCAATGAAAGCCGGGTGGTTCCTGCTGAATCAAAGGTGACGATGATTTCATTGTTCGAGGTATCCACTATCGTACCCCATTCGAGCGTCCATTCATAATAGGTTTCCGGCAGGAACGTGACGTTATACAAAAACGTGTCGCCCTGGCAAACAGTGGTGGGTCCGGCTATGTTCACGTCAGGGATGGTGATGATGTAAATCGTAGCAAGCGGGGAATACTCACCAACGCATCCGAAATTATATTCACGCACCCTGAAAGAATACGGTCCGGGGTCAGCGCCATCAAAGTTTACGAGCAGTGGATTGTAAGGCCACTTGAACGGCACGCCATTATTCAGCGCAGTGCTGAGCCATTCATACTCCGAATCAGGATTATAGGGAACGATGTAAAGAGCAGCGATTTCCGTGTTGCAGTAAAATGTTTGCCCGGGAACGATGCTGAGATTATCTGCAGGCGCTCCAATCGTCAGCCTGATAATCGTTCCGTTGGAATTCCACGGAGTGGTGGAATTATCGGCAATGATGCGCATGTAGTAAGCGCCAGGCATGATGCCAAGACTGAGCAAATCATTCAGACCGGGAACCGTCAGGATGAATGAAGTGGATGTGGTGTCGAACACGATTCCCAGCGCGCCCTCATTGACAACAGCCAGCGTCATCATGTCCAGCAACTGCACGATGAAGCGGTTGCCCGCTGGATATTCGGCTGTGGTGTTCCACCGGTTGATGTCAATTTCCACGGTGTCGCTGGCGCCAACGGTTTCATGGATGCACAGGTGGATGTCAATCGTTTGGTTGGTAGTGATGTCGCAGTGCTTGATGCAAAACGGACCGTACACCGTGCCGATTACGGAGGGGCTGGTGGAAACTACACGCGCATAATAGTTGCATCCCTCAGGCACTACCGGAATCAATCCCGAAACGTTGCCGGGCATGGCACCGATGGCGGGGTCAAAAGTTTCGCTGCTTGGAAAGGAGCCCAGCGTCTTGGGGTTGGTGAAATTTCCTGCCGAATCGGACAGC
>DATLYB010000012.1:0-5395 GCA_035575215.1 Chitinophagales bacterium | reverse complement strand
TGGCAAGCATCTGCTCCCTTTCGGTCAATTCGACAATGTTGCCTCTTTGAACTTTTGTCTTCACCAGCGGCATGAAACAAATCGGGCAATCTCCCGGCTGCGGTAACTTCACAGTTGGATGCATCGAGCAGGTGTAATAGTATTCAGCAGTATCGAGCCATGCCATATCATCATGCCGGACGCGGGTGTCGCTCTTCGGTTTGCTGCAGGAGGAGAAAAGCAGAGCGCCAATGAGCGGGATGACTAAAAGCTTTTTTATTTTCATCTCAATAAACTTTCACTGTCAATCAAATACCCTGCATCTTTGGCAATCTCATCGCTGCCGGTCAAGCCTTCGATGACCTGAATCCTGTCCCCAGCCGCCATGCCGGGCTTAATCCATCTCGCTTCGAAGATGCCGATGCCTTCTTTAGTCTTTCCGATTTTCACGAAAACGACTTTTCTCTTTCCCAAATCGAATACGCTGCTTAAGGGAATGGTCAGCGCTTCCATTTCTTTGTTCTGCGTCACGGTGACATAAGCATTCGGCTTCAGAATGCCTTTTTCATTTTTGATGTAAATGCGCGCTCGGGTGAATTTCTGTCCGCTCTCAAACACCGGCTCCACCAAGTTGATTTTTCCTTCAAAAGTTTTTTCCGGAGCGGATTCGGACATAATGGTTACCGGAGTGCCAGCGGTGATGACCTGCCCGCCCACGTCAAATGAAGCCAGCGCCCACACTTCCGCAAAGTCGTTCACCATAAATAAGGTTTGCCCTTCGGAAACGTAATCTCCCTCGCGTATCTGCGTGCCCGAAGATTTCATAAAGCTTTGCGGCTGCCGGTTACCGGTTCCGCTCATGGCGGTCATGCTTTCGAACCCTGCCGAACTGCTTTCGCCCATAGTCATCTGCTTTTGCGATGTTGCTTCTAAATCTTCAAAAAGCACATAGCCGGAATAAGGTGAATACAGGGCAATTGTCGCTTCGGGAGTTCCTGATTTTTCAATATTGAAAAGCTGCCGCTCGGAAACGCCAAGCAGGCGCAGCTTCTCCCGCGCCTTTTCAATCATCGCCCCCGCAGTGTCGTTTTTCAAAAGGAACAACAGCTCTTCTTCAACTGTCAGCAGCTGCGGACTGTACAACTCAAGAATTTTTTCGCCTTTCTTCACCTGCTGGTAATTGTAGTTCACATAAAGCCGCTCGATTCTTCCCGATGTTCGCGCGGCTATTTTGTTGTTTCTTCTTTCGTCAGGCATGATGTATCCCATTGCCGTAATGTTCAGCGGAGTTTTTGCAAGCTGCGGCTTCACGGTTTCCTGTGAGGAGATAATTGTTTTGGCTGGAGATTGAATGAGGTGTGCCAATTCATCCATAGTGTCGGCATGTGTGTGATGCTCGTGTGTGGCGGATTGTATTGTATCGGGTTGAGGTGAATGACTGGAGTGGTCAGGATGTTCCTTCCCGGATTGGCGGCAGGAAGAAATGGCAAGCGTGAATGCAATCACTCCAAAAACGGAAACTCCCCGAAAACGCTCAAAGATTAAGCTAACCACTTTGGGGCTCTGCAGCAAGCTATCCGCACAAAGAGGGAACACGAACGACAAACGGCAAACAACAAACAACAAACACTTCCTGCAAAAGCAAGAAGCATTACATATCGCAAAAGTACTTTTGATTCTCATAGCGCTTTTTCAATTTCAAATTCATATTCCGCCTCCAGCTTCAGCACGCTGTACAGCTTGTCGTAATATTCCATCTGCTTCATCAGCAGCATCTCCCATGAATCTACCAGAACGAAAAAATTGCCGGTGTTCTGCCTGTAAGCCAGCAGGCTGACGTCAAAGTTTTTCCGGAATGCCGGAATAATATTTTGCTCATAATTCCTAAGCTGGCTCTTCCCGTATTTCAGCATCGTAAGTTTTTCGGCAATCATCCGCTGTGCCATCAGCCGCATGGTCTGCACGTCCCGCTGCATCGCCAGAATCTGATTCTCCATGTATTTCACTTCCGACCGGTACATCTTCGATGACCACGGCACAATCGGCAGCGTCATCATGCCCATCAGGCTGAACGATTCGTGCATCCCGAACATCTGCATGTGCGTGAACTGAATTCCGAAATCAGGGCGCGATTCGAGGCTCATCAGTTTTTTGCTCAGCTGCATGGAGCTGATTTGATTCTCCATCGAAACAATGTCGCTGCGGGTAAGCACCGTTGTGTCGGGCGCAGCACTGCCGTCATACTCTTTTGGAACGATGAGCGTGTCAATCGTGAAGGGGGTGTAAATGTCGCGGTTCATCAGCACATTGAGCCCGATGTTGCTTTCGGCAACCATCGCCAGCAGCATGGATTCCATGTTGCTCAGCTCTTCCAGCTTCGCCTTCGCCTTGTAAATCGTGCTGAGGTCGGATTGGTTGTACGTGTATTTTTCTTCTGCAGTGGTGATGAGCAAATTCAAAAGCTCTTTGCTTTCCTGCACAATCTTCAATTTCCTTTCTGCCGAATACCGCTGATAATAAAGCTGCTTGGCGCTGGCACGCAAGGTATTCTTCACCCACTCCGAATTGTTCCGCTCGATGTCAGCCAGCGAATTGAAATAGCCCTGCCTTGCATTCAGCCTGGCGGGATTGGGAATCATCTGCTCCACGGTAAACATCAGCGCAGCCTGGTTTTCGGGTCCTTCTTCCTTAACCATCGAAGCCTTGTATGGAAACTGGTCAAGCCCGACAGCCAATGTTGGCGCCATCCATGCTTTCGCGCCCCTGGTTCTTTCCTGCAGCGACCGGATTCTGTTCGCATAGGAAAGAATTTCAGGATAGGAGGTTTCGATTTTTCGGAAGATGGAATTCAGCGATAAGTAAGAGGTGTCCTGAGCCTGAAGTGAAAAAGCATCGAATAATGCGAACAGCATTATTGTGAACGTGAATTGCCTGCTCATTGCTGATTGATTTTGTTTAAAAAAAAATAATGTCATCCCTTCGGGATTCTGTTTTATGTGTCAGCATTGTTCTTCTATAATCATGTCACCGCTTCGCGGTTGGTTTCTTTTTCCAATTCCCTTCCCAATCCCGAAGGGATGACATTATTATAGAAACCAAAGCATACAGCCATTTGAAACCACGAAGGGGTGAAATAAAAATCATCGTCCTGAATCACTGAATCTATTTTTCAATAATCAATCCATTCAAATAAATACCTTTCATCGCGCTAAAAAATAAATGTCATCCTGTGTGCTACTCCTCCTTTATATCCAGCACCACCACCCTTCCGCGCTTCCGCAATTCAAATTCTTTTATCAGCCCGTAAATCACCGGCAGCGCGACCAAAACGAATATGGTTGACGACATCAGCCCGAACACAAACGGTATCATAATAGGCTTCATCACATCGCTGCCTGTTCCGGTGGACACCAGAATCGGTATCAGCCCTAAAATGTTTGCCAGCACGGTCATCAGAAGCGGTCGCACGCGCGGCACGGCTCCATGGAAAATTGCCTCTTTAATATCCCTTATGCTGAGGCTGTCTTTGGTATTTCCTTTTTGTTTGATTAGTTCCGCAAGGGAATGGTTCAAATAAGCAATCATCAGCACCCCTGTTTCTACCGCCACGCCAAAGAGCGCGATGAATCCCACTGCCACCGCCACGGAAAAATTCACATCATAGTGATACAGCGAATACACTCCGCCTATAAGCGCTACGGGAATGCTGATGAACACAATCCCGACCTCGCGCCAGGAATGGAAGGTGAAATATAAAATGAAGCCGATGATGATAAGCACAACGGGAATAATCACGCTGAGCCGCTGCTGCGCGCGCACCTGGTTTTCGTACTGACCGCTCCACTGGATGTAATATCCTTTCGGAAGCTTTTGGAAGAGGTCTTCAATGCGCTTCTTCGCATCCCTCACCACGCTGCCCATGTCGCGTCCGCGCACGTTGAACAGCACCGTCCCGCGCAGCATGGCGTTTTCTGAATTTATCATCGCGGGTCCTTCCACGATTTCGATGTCGGCAACGGATGCAAGCGGAATGGTGCCGTACTGCTGCGTTTGCACGGGTGTGCGTTTTATTTCCGAAAGATCGTTCCTGAAATCCTGCGCGAGCCGCAGGCTGATGTTGAACCGCTGTCTTCCTTCCACGGTGTTGGTCAGCGTCATTCCACCGAGGGCGGTTTCAATCAGCATGTTTACATCATCAACGCTCAGTCCGTATCGTGCAATCGCATCGCGCTTCACGGTGATGTCCAGATATTTTCCGCCCGTGATTTGCTCCACGTACAAATCCGCCAGCCCTTCCACTCCTTTCAGGGCTTTCTCGATTTCAAGCGTGATGTTGTAGATGGTGTCAATATTTTGTCCGAGCACCTTCACGCCCACATCCGTGCGGATGCCGGTAGAGAGCATGTTGATTCGGTTGATAATCGGCTGCGTCCACTGGTTCACCACTCCGGGGATGCGCACCTTCTCATCCATCTCGGCAATCAGCTTTTCCTTCGTCATGCCCTTGCGCCACTGCGATTTGGGCTTCAGAATCACAATCGTTTCAATCATGCTCATGGGCGCATTATCCGTGGCGGTGTAGGCTCTGCCGGCTTTTCCCAGCACATTTTCCACCTCGGGAATGGACATGAGAATTTTATCCTGCACCTGCAGAATCCTTTTCGCTTCGGTGTTGGACACATCCGGCAGCGTGGTGGGCATCAGCAGCAGCGAGCCTTCATCGAGCGGTGGCATGAATTCGGTCCCCAGCCGGAGAAGAAATGGAATACTCCCTGCCACAAGAAGCAGACAAACAGCTACCACTGTTTTCTTCCAGTCGAGGCAAAGCCGGATGACCGGAGTGTAGATTTTCACAAAGAAGTTGGAGACAGGATTGCGGCTTTCGGGAATCAGCCTGCCTCGCACCAGCGTGCGAATCAGCATCGGTGAAACCGTAATCGCAAGCAGCGCAGCGCCCAGCAGTGAAAATGTTTTCGTCAGCACCAGCGGTGTGAAGAGCTTCTTCTCCTGCCCGGTAAGAAAAAGAATCGGAGAAAAGGAAATAATCATAATCAGCACGGAAAAAAACACGGCACGTCCAACGGTGCGGGAAGACTGCTCCGTGATTTTTATTCTTTCCTCTTCGGTGAACTCTTTTGTATGTGCAATTCTTTCTTTCATGATTAATATTTTAGCCTCATCCCCACCTCTCTCCAAAGGAGAGGGGAGTCCGGGCAGAATTAATATCAAGAGGAGTGATGACGATAATTCTTTTCATAGCATTATTTTTTGAGTGCCCGGTTGGTAAGTGAGCGATACGCATTCTCCGCCATCACAATTGCCGGGTCCACCACATCCCCGATGGCGAGCGCAATTCCTCCGAGCGACATGATGTTGGACGTGACGCCAAAAATTTTCATCAATATGAAACCGATGA
>DATLYB010000011.1:0-3640 GCA_035575215.1 Chitinophagales bacterium | reverse complement strand
TAAAGTAGTTTTAGTTATCAGAAGAGAATTTCTCAATGAATTTGAGAAAAAACTCTCTTATGCATCTAAGCGGATGAAGATAGATTTTGCCTTCCAGGATGTGAATCCAAAATTTGAGGGCATTGAAAACATCGCCACGCGGCAGAAACCCTGGGGTACGGTTCATGCAGTATTATCCGCATCACAACTCATCCGCGAGCCTTTCGCTGTGATAAACGCGGATGATTTTTATGGAAAGGAGTCATTCCGGCTTATGGCTGAATTTCTGAAACACTGCTGCACCGAATCTCATTGGGCAATGATAGCATATCAATTGAAAAACACCTTATCCACACATGGAGGCGTAACTCGTGGCGTTTGCCGGCTGGATGAAAACGGCTTTCTGAAAAATGTGAAAGAATGCCGGAGTCTTCAAAAAAGCACTACCGGAATATTTTACATCGAAGAGGGTAAAAAAATTTCTGCAGATGCAAACTCTCTTGTTTCCATGAATTTCTGGGGCTTTCACCCGTATTTTTTTGAGTTGGCTGAAAAGGAGTTTAGAAAATTTGTTGTGCGCCATACTACAAATCCGAAAGCTGAAATGGTCATTGCAGATGCTGTGAACCCGCTGATGGAAACAGATGGTATCCGTGTTTCGGTTTTAAATACTGCCGGACCATGGTTTGGAGTGACTTACCAAGGGGATAAAGAAAATGTGATAAATAATCTGAAAAAGCTGGCATCAGACGGAAATTATTCTGTCTGACTTTTAACAAGAAATACCATTTAAAAACCTTTGGAAAATTTTACTTGCTTGGGTAATTATTATGAATTACATTGTCTTCATTCAACAAAAATCTCAGCAAAAAAAAAACGTTCCCTCTGCTCTTTGTCCTGCTCTTGCTCCCCGTGGAATCACAGGGTCTAAAGTGATTCGATTGTTTGAAACCATCTAAAACTATTATCGCGATGGAAAATAAAATGAAGCGAGCAGGCAAAACCCTCTCCTGTTTTTTAACCTGCATTTTTTTGATTGTCAACAGCGCATCCGCGCAGACGGTAAGCTTTACTTCTGGCAGGCTAGCCGGTGAAAGTCTTACGCAGCCTACATCTCTGCAATTCGGTCCAGACGGGCGGCTGTACGTGGCGCAGCAGAATGGCTTGATTCTCGCATATACCATAATCCGGAATAGCGCAAACAACTATCAGGTTACCAATACCGAAACGATTCATCTGATTCAGCAAATTCCGAATCACAATGATGACGGAACGCTGAACACAACCATCACCACACGCCAGGTGACGGGCATTGTTGTGACGGGAACCGCACAGAATCCTGTGATTTTCGTTACCTCCAGCGACCCGCGCATCGGGGGCGGCAACGGAGCCAATAATGACAAGAACCTTGACACTAACTCCGGTGTCATATCGCGTTTGACGTGGAATGGCTCGCAATGGGTGAAGTTAGACCTGGTTCGGGGGCTTCCGCGTTCGGAAGAAAATCATTCGCCTAACGGATTGGCTTACGACAAGGTGAACAATATCCTTTACATGGCACAAGGCAGCAATACCAACATGGGCGCCCCTTCCAATAACTTCGCTTATCTGCCTGAATACGCATATTCAACTGCAATTTTGAAAATTGATTTGAACGCGATTGGAAATTCAACTTATGATTTGCCCACCCTGGATGATGAAACCCGCGCCAATGTTGGCGGCAATGACGTAAATGACCCCTTCGGTGGCAACGATGGACTGAATCAGGCGAAGTTAGCGGCCGGTGGTCCGGTTTCGATTTATTCACCGGGATGGAGAAACAATTATGATATCGTACTGACGCAATCCGGCAAGATGTACAGTTTCGACAACGGACCGAATGGCGGCTGGGGTGGTCCTCCGATTTCATGTTCTATCGCAAGCAGCGAACCTGGCACAACCTATTGCGATGGCTTGCACTACGTGAGCGGACAAGGCTACTATGCCGGCTTCCCGAACCCGGTTCGGGCAAACAGAAATATCACATTCAATGTTTCCAATCCGCAGACCCCAATTCCGCCCGGAATGGAAAATCCTGCTGAATGTAATTACATCATACCAGGCTCTAACGGCTCACTCACCACGATTTGTTCCTCAACAAACGGCATGTGCGAATACACCGCTTCCAACTTCAGTAATGGAATGAAGGGAAATCTGCTTGCCGTTTCATTCAACGGGAATATGTATCGCTTCAAATTAACAGCTGCCGGCAACGCGATTGTTTCTGGCGGGCAAACGGTGCTGGCTCAGAACTTTGGCTCCACTCCTTTGGATGTAGTTGCACAAGGAGATAATGATGTTTTCCCGGGAACAATTTGGGTGGCGATGTACGGCTCAAACGACATTGTGATTTTTGAACCCAATGATTTTGCATCCTGCAATGGCGACCCAAATAGCATGGTGCTGGATGATGATGCGGACGGCTACAGTAACGGGGATGAAACACAAAATGCCACCGACAAATGTTCTCCTTCAAGCAAGCCGGCTGATTTTGACACAGATAATGTATCCGATTTGCTTGACCCCGATGATGATAATGACGGCATCCCCGACCACCTTGATAAATTCGCACAAGACCCGAACAACGGAACCACTACCACTATCCCGGTACTATATACTTATCAAAACAGCAACAATGGCGGTATTAGCGGATGGGGATTCACAGGATTGATGTGCAACAATACCGACAACTACATGAATCTTTACAACACAGATGACATGACGGTGGGTGGCGCTGCTTACAAATTTACGGTTGACAATGTTCCTGCCGGTGATGCGCTTGGTGCGCTGAATAATCAAAAATTTGCATATCAGTTTGGTGTAAACACAGGGGCGTTCCCGTTCAATTTCGTTGTTAGTTCACGGGTGATGATGCCATTTGCAGGAATAACTCCTTCCGATTTTCGCTCAATGGGAATGTTTATAGGCACAGGTGACCAGGATAATTATCTGAAAATAGTTTGTGCCGGTAATGGCGGTGCAGGCGGAATTGAAATTCTGAAAGAAGAAGCAGGTGCTGTTACTTCCACCATGTATAATGTTCCCATTCTTGGCTCCACACACGTAAATCTTTACTTCACAGTAAATCCAATAACAAAAATGGTGCAGCCATCTTATTCTATCGGTGGCGGCACAAAGACAGATTTAGGACCTGCTATTCAGGTTCCTGCTTCCTGGCTGGGAAATGTGCTTGCTGTCGGATATATTTCCACATCACGCGGGGCGGCTCCTTTTTCAGCTACCTGGGATTTCATTGCGGTTGACCCGGTGGATGGAACCGGTCAGTGGTACACGGTCACTAACACCAACAACTGCACCGCCCGTATGGAAAATGCTTTCGTGCAAGCCGGAGACAAATTCATTTTACTGGGCGGCAGAGGCAATGTTCCCGCTGAAAGTTATAATTACATCACCAAGACATGGACTGCCGGAGCAGCCCCCCCCATGCAATTGCATCACTTCCAGGGTGTAGAAATGAACGGATTAATTTACGTAGTATGTGCTTTCACCGGAAATTATCCGAATGAGACGCCTGTGCCGAATGTCTATATCTATGACCCGAAAGCCAACGTATGGCACCAGGGCATGGATATTCCTTCTGCCCGCAGAAGGGGCTCTGCCG
>DATLYB010000010.1:0-7348 GCA_035575215.1 Chitinophagales bacterium | reverse complement strand
CCAAAGGGCAAATAAAGGCACTGATGAAAAGACTGCCCGATGAACAAAATGACCTTGTTGCTGAATTGGATAAAAAAGTGAGGGCTGCAAAACAGTTTTGCCGATGAGGGGAATGACACTTGAAATTTTATTGGACGTGTGCAGACGGCTACCAAAGGGGACACAGCCTTTTGAAAAGGCAATCAGAAAACTGCCAAAGCATGAACAAAAAAGAGGCAGGGATTTTCAGCGTTACATCATGGCTTTGGCAAAGCGGGAAAGTGAAACTGCTTATAGTAAGTTGCAGCCATTGACAAATTTTGTCAATCCTGAAAAATGAGAGAGGGCGTATTTCTGATTCGGTTTCGGTTTCTTTTTCAAGTTGCTGAATAGTCCTGAAATCAATTTGCTATGGAAGCACTAAGTGGAAATATAGTTTTCTAAAGTAGAACAAATTAGATGGCACAAGGCATTAAAACAGGCGGGCGTGAAGCCGGAACACCTAACAAACTCACCAAAGAGCTAAGAGCAATCCTGAAAGATTTGCTGCACCGGGAATTAGAGGCACTGCCTGAACGTTTAGAAAAGTTGGAAGGTAAAGAGCGTTTGGAAATCTTGGTGAAGCTACTGCCCTATGTTCTGCCCAAAGTAGAACCTGTCAGCATGGACAAGGGTGAGCCGGGCGTTTGGGACTTATGAGGACGGCAAATGTTCCAAAATGTGCCAAATAACTTGTCATAATATGTCACCGTTTTGCCGTGTTACCCCTTTACCTTGAAAACCGATTGTTTTGCTCTTTTCTGTTACCCTATTGTTACTTCAAAATATGAAAAAGCCTGTAAACTTTTGATTTACAGGCTTTTGAAATAGAAATTAGGTAGCGTGGGAGGGAGTTGAACCCTCGACCTCAGGGTTATGAATCCTGCGCTCTTACCGACTGAGCTACCACGCCTGATGCATCGCAAAGATAAAAGTAATTACCGTGAGCTGAAATCATCCACCACGGTTTGCAGGTAAGCTTTTCCTGCTTCAATCAGTAAGGGCGATGGCTTTCCTTCTTCCATCACGTAACGATTCATTTTGCCATCAAAAACCAGCGTGCTGCTGTCGGTTATAAATCCGAAACCGTCATTAAAGCTGTACCAGGCGAATGGCTTCATGCCGGATGAAAATAAATCTTTACCGAAAGGAAAATCTCTGGGAATGCTCAACTGATGCAGCAGGGTTTCGGCAATGTCGGTCTGCGAGCCGGTTGCCGTCACCGTTTCCTTGACAGTCAGGGCGCCACCCGTCCACAGCATGGGAATCCTGAACCGTTCGGGCTGGTTGATAGGCGTGTACCCCGGCAATTGATGACCGTGGTCGGCAGTGATGACAATGAGTAGGTTGTCCCACAAGCCGGACGATTTCATCTCGCTGATAAATTCACCGAGGCAGCGGTCGGTGTAGTGGGCGGCATTAAGAAATTTTGTCTCAAGGTCCGTGGGCTTTAACAACGGTTTGCCGGGAACATCATACGGCTCATGGCTGCTGAGCGAAAGAATGACAGCAAAAAAGGGCTGTCGCATTTTTTGCGCCTGCCGGGCAACCGTGTCGAACACTACGCCATCGGAGGCTCCCCATTTTTCAGTCCACGATGATGCGGGGAAATCACTCCGGCTCATAAACTGCGAGGCACCGCCATGCACCACATACGCTCTGAAGTTGGAAAAATCAATATCGCCTCCGTAATAAAAAAAGGTGGCGTATCCCTGCCGCTTCACTTCGTTCAAGACATTCGGGAGCGACTCCATTTTCCGGTGGTGGTTGATAATGGAGGTAAGCGGCTGAGCCGGATAGCCGCTCAGGATGGCGGGCAAGCCTTTGTCGGTGCGGTCACCGGAGGCATAGAAGCGCGAGAAGTAAATGCCTTCGGAAATAAGGCGGTTGAAATTGGGAGTGATTTCCCTTCCATCGCGCTTCAATCCAATCAACTTGGCGGTGAAGCTTTCAAGGATGAACAGCACCACGTTGGGATGTGCGCTATTCAAAACTTTTCTGCTTGAGCCGGCCGGCAGATACAGGCTGTCCATGAGTTGCTGGCGTCTGTCATTTTCCATGAAGCGGTAGAACCTTTCATAATCGCCCGCCTTTGTGAGCGAATAAACAATGTTCCATGGCAGGTTGACGGAGCAATGGTCAGCATAAAGGTTGGGGCTGAAGTACACCGCTCCGATGTTGATGGGAGCCAGACCAAATCCGCCCCGCATCGGGATGATGAGCAGTGCAGCGATGAGCGTGAAGATGACGGGCGAGGTGAGCCGGTTGCCTTGCAATTCGCACAGCGTGCCGGAGATTCGTTGATATAAGAGCACCAGCATCACCAAAATAACAGACGCAAGAAACAAGGGGATAAGCACATCCCAGAAAGTAATCGAGGCGGTTACTGCGGCTGACGGCTTTTTGAGATAAAGAAGCGGGGAGAGGTCGAGCCGGTAACCAAGATATTTATAAAAGCGCAGGTCAACCACCGAAAGCAGGACAATCAGAAAAGCCACTATCGCGGTGTAGCCGGCAATCAGCCTTTTGACAGCGCGGGAAAAGAAGGGAGCCACGCCCAGCAGCAGGCCCGGCAGCACGAGAATATAGGCGGTGGCTGAGATATCGAGCTTCAGGCCGTAAAGGAAAATTTTGAAGAATTCGATGGATGACACGTACAATCCCGAGTCAATGTAATTGGCGACAATAAAAATCAGCCTGAGGAAAATAAAAAGCGCCAGCCAGCAGATGGCGTACAGCAGGAAGAAAAGCAAACGGCTTTTCATACGGGTAAAATTAGATTGAAGGATGATGTCATATGCTCAGCTCATCCAGCTTCAGTGTTTTGTCCATCCGCACTCCTTTATCCGTAAGCGTCAGCGAGCAGCATTCAACCGTGCGGTCATGCTCGAAGAAGAGGATATAATTTTCCTTGCAGGCTTTATCGAGGAAATCCTTCTTCTCGCTCATCGTCACGAGAGGTCGTATGTCATAGCCCATCACATACGGAACGGGGATGTGTGCCGATGACGGAATCAAATCAGCCATATAAACGATAGTGGTGTCTTTGCAACGGATGTGCGGAATCACCATCGCTTCGGTGTGTCCGTTGGAGAGGAAGAAATCAAAGCCTGGGAAAATGCGGTCGTCTTTTTTCAGAAACCGCAACCGACCGCTTTGGTGAATGGGCAGGATATTTTCTTTCAGGAAAGAAGCTTTTTCGCGCTCATTGGGCTGCAGCGCCCAGTTCCAGTGATTTTCATGCAGCCAATAGACAGCATTTCTGAAAGCAGGAACGAATTTTTCATTCTCGATTTTTATTGCGCCCCCGCAATGGTCGAAGTGCAGGTGGGTGAGAATGACATCCGTAACGTCATCGGGTGTGAAGCCGTGCTTGTCCAGGGATTTTTCAAGCGTATCATCCCCGTGCGGCTGGTAGTAGCTGAAAAACTTTTCGCTTTGCTTGTTGCCCAAGCCGCAGTCAATCAGGATGAGTTGGTTTCCTTCTTCAATAAGCAAACAGCGCAGTGCCCAGGTGCACAGATTATTTTCGTCAGCCGGATTGAGCTTGTTCCAGAGGGTTTTGGGCACCACTCCGAACATAGCTCCTCCGTCAAGTTTGAAAAAGCCGGTGTTGATGGTGTAGAGGTTCAAAGATAATTACGAAATTATGATGATGAATCAACCTTCAATTTTCAGGTTTCAGCTCTCTTTTCAAAGCGACCATCTTGATTGCAGTTACAGCCGCTTCCACGCCTTTGTTGCCATGCTTGCCGCCAGCACGTGCCTTTGCCTGTTTAAGATTATTGGGCGTGAGCACCCCGTAAATCACCGGTTTGGCGATTTGCAATGACAGTTGCGTGATGCCGATGGCAACGGCATGGTTGATGTATTCATTGTGCTTTGTTTCACCTTTTATCACACAGCCGAGGCAAATGATTGCATCCAGCTTACCTGACGCATCCAGCATCTGGGCGCCAGCCGGAAGCTCAAATGCTCCCGGAACGTGAATGGCGTGAACGTCTTTTTCTTTCACGCCCGCCAGCAGCAATGTGTGTATGCATCTTTCAAGCAGTGCATGCGTGATGACGGAGTTGTAATCGGAAACGACAATGCCTATCTTCATTCCCCCGGCATCCGGAATGGAAGCGAGATGAATTTCAGAAAGGTTTTTTAGTGGTGCAGCCACTTCTGGTTAATTCACAAAAACATCAGCTTCGAATTTCAAACTGCGGTTCAACTCACCATCGCAATATACTTGTCAATTTCTTTCCCTTCATTGGATTCGGGATAGTTTGATTTTATTTTTTTGAACACTTCCAGTGCTTCTTCATTTTTGCCCTTCACCTTCAGCGCCAGTCCTGCTTTCAGAAGGTAATAGGGTGAAATCACTTCGTTATTCGCTTTTTTAGCAGCTTTCTGGTAATAATTCACCGCTTCATCCATGTCATTCTTTTCCGAATAAGCATCACCCAGGGCACCCAGCCCCATTGCGCCTACGATGGGTTCGCGGGTGCTGAATTTCCTGAGGTGTGTGATGGCATTGTCATATTCGCCTAATCGCAGGTAAGAGATTCCCGCATAATAATGCGACAGGCAGGCGGCTTTTGTCCAGCTATAATCGTCAATGATTTTCAGGAAGCCGTCATAGTTGCCGTCACCGTTGAGGGCAAGGCGGAATGAATCTTTCTCAAAATACTGCTGTGCCCTGAACATCTGCTCCTGTGCTTCTTTTTCCCGCGAGGGAAGATAAAAATTATTGATTGCCACCACTGCCACTATCAGCACCAATGCCGTTGAAATCCCGAAGGAAATCCATTTTTTGTTGTGCTCGAAGAAATCTTCCGCTCTGGTGAAAATATCTGCCTGCGGGGTTGAGATTGGTTTTTTTTCTGCCATGATATAAGTTAGTCTTTTAAAAAGGGATAATCCTGCTGGGTGTAATTGAAATCATAAAGCTCCGAAGCATCCGGGAAAGGCGACTGTTCTGCAAATTCAACCGCTTCATCAATCTGCTTCATCACCTTTTGTTCGATTGCCGTCAGTTCGTTTTCGGTTGAATGATTTTTACTGAGGAGGGTCTGCCTGACCTGCTCAATGGGGTCATGTTTCTTGTATTCTTCCACCTCTTCGCGGGTGCGATACTTGGCCGGGTCTGACATGGAGTGACCGCGATAGCGATAGGTGGCAATTTCCAGGAAACTCGCACCGTCACCGCTGCGGGCGTGAGCCACCGCCTTGCTGATTGCTGCGTGCACCGCTTCACAGCTCATGCCGTCAACACGGTCTGAAGGCATTTCGTAAGCAGCGCCCAACCGATGTATATCCGTCACATTGGATGAGCGCACCACCGATGTGCCCATCGCATACTGGTTGTTTTCGCAAATAAACACCACCGGCAGCTTCCACAGCATGGCAAGATTGAACGTTTCATGCAGCGCACCCTGACGGACAGCCCCGTCTCCGAAAAAACAAAGGCAGACATTATCGGTGCCTCTGTATTTTTCTGCAAAGGCGATTCCGGCTCCCAGCGGGATGTGCGCTCCCACGATGGCATGACCGCCAAAGAAATTATGCTCTTTTGAAAAAAAATGCATCGAGCCGCCCCGCCCCCTGCTGCATCCGGTTGATTTGCCGAACAATTCCGCCATGCATGATTTTGCAGAAACGCCTTTAGCCAATGCAAGCCCGTGGTCGCGGTAGGCTGTTATGATGGGGTCTTCCTGCCGGATGGCGGAAACAGTGCCTGCGGCAACAGCCTCCTGACCGATATATAAGTGAAGAAATCCTCTGATTTTCTGCTGCCCGAACAACACTCCCGCCCGTTCTTCAAATCTGCGGATGAGCAGCATCAGTTCCCACCATCGCAGGTAAGTTTCTTTAGCTATTCCGCCCGGTTGTTTTGAAACTTTAAGAGTTGCCGCCATTTGTCTTGCGGGCAAAAATAATCATGATTTGCAGGATTGACAAAAAGAGGGAATCACCGAAAGACGGGTGAGGCTGACAACTCTACCGCTTTTTTTTCTGAAGAGGAAATGCCATTTTATAAGCCACTTCCACTTCGCCCCTTGAGATGGCTGCCAGTTTGCTTTTAAGGAGCTGGCGCTTCAATGCCTTGATGTGGTCAATGAACAACACCCCTTCGATGTGGTCGTACTCATGCTGAACGATGCGCGCAGTGATGCCATCAAACTCTTTTTCGCGAAAATTGAAATCCTGGTCATAGTATTGAATCAGCACTGTGTCATCCCGCTCTACATCTTCCCGGATGCCCGGAATGCTGAGGCATCCTTCTTCATACACCCACTTCTTTCCGAATTCCTTCACGATGGTCGGATTGATGAAAACCTCTTTGATGGGCTGCCCGGTGAACTTTGGCTTGCCGTTATTTTTGCTCTTTTCTGAATCTTCATCATCTTCCCTGAACAATTGTTCGCTGTCAACGACAAACAGGCGGATGGACTGCCCGATTTGAGGCGCAGCAAGACCTACGCCCGGTGCTTCATGCATGGTTTCAAACATATCGGCAATCAGCTCTTTCAATCCGGGATGGTTTTTTTCAACCTCAGCAGCCTTTTTTCTTAAGATCGAGTCGCCATAAGCTACAATAGGAAGTATCATTGTTTTATGGTTTGCATATAACTCTGTAAAATTAGCGTTGCGCTGATTTTATCGAGATTCTCTTTTTTCCTGCGTTCCTTTTTTTTGAAATTCCCTTCTGCCAGCGCCCGTGCTGCCGTTTTCGAAGTGAAGCTTTCATCCATTGTTTTTACCGGAATGGTGGGAAAAGTTTTTTTGAGCGACTGGATGAATTTTTCAACCAGCGGAGTGGCATGGGTGGCGGTGCCGTCAAGGTTGCGCGGCTCGCCTATTACAAAACATTCTACCGGCTCTTTTGCGATGTAATCTTTTATGAAATCCAAAACATCTTTGGCAGCTACGGCAGCAAGAGGTGAGGCGATGATTTGGAGAGGGTCAGTTACTGCAAGCCCTGCCCGTTTGCTTCCGAAATCAATGGCGAGAATACGAGGCATGATTTTTCTGAAAAATTTTAAGTCTAAGTTCAGGCAGCGTGATGGAGTTTCCTGAAACGTTAGAAAGGACAGGGAGGGTAAAAAACAAAACCGCCCGTTTTTTTAACGGACGGTTTTTAACTGCAAGCTTTCGCTTCTCAATTTTCACTTTCCGGCTCTACCTTTTTTCTTTTTCTGGGCTTGTCTTCAGCTTCGTCAGCTATTGGCGCTTCAACTGACGATTCAACTGCTGTCACTTCAGCCGGCTCAGTTTTCACCGGCAATAAATTAACGAAGCAGCGGTTTTTCCTTCCCCTTTTGAATTCCACGATGCCGTC
>DATLYB010000009.1:0-10349 GCA_035575215.1 Chitinophagales bacterium | reverse complement strand
CCACCGGCACACCGGAGGAGATTGTGCGCGCAAAGGGGAGTTATACGGGAGAGTGGCTGAGGGGGGAGTTGGGATAAGGCAAACCCAACAACTTAATCCCGTATTCAATTACTCCCCCACCACCATCAGCTCCATCGCGACAGACTTCGGAAACAAGATGTTATTCTCCAAATGAATATGGCGGTGAAGGTCGCTCTCGAACTCCTGCAGCTTGAAGTATAACACACGGTAGGTGTTGCAGGCATGAGCCGGTGGCGTGAAGTCGCGGCTGAGCGAGCGAATCTGCTTCAGGATACCGCCTGCGTGCTCATGTTCTGCCTCCATCATGCGCACCGGGTTGTGCACTGTGCCGAAGTGTGGTTTTTCCATTTGCAAATTTTCCTGCCGCACGCGCGCCAGCTTTTTGATATAGGGGAAAAGCACTTTCTCTTCCTTCACCATATGCATCTGCAACTCCGAAACCAACTGATTGATGAGTTCATTGATTCTCACCGTTTCCGGATTAGCATTGCCGTGCACCTTCGCCACTTTACCGGCATACTCCAGCAGATAAGGGATGTTCTGGCGCACGTAAGCGTGGTGGACGTTCACGATGTAATCGGCAAGGAAGTCAAGTTGCCATTCACTCGCGTTGAGATTACTTTCGGCAGATTTTTTCGTTCCTGCGTTCAGTAATTCTTTTTCCAACAAGGCGTAATCAACTCCTTTTTTCTCGCACACGTCCTGAACGCTTCTTCCGCCTCCGCAGCAAAAATCAATGCCGTGCTTTTTAAAAACTTCTGCGGTACGGTAATCTTCAGCCACCCACTGCCCTACCGTCTTATTCCTTAT
This sequence comes from Chitinophagales bacterium, assembly GCA_035575215.1. GTDB lineage: Bacteria > Bacteroidota > Bacteroidia > Chitinophagales > CAIOSU01 > DATLYB01. The sequence goes on along the minus strand of DATLYB010000009.1, from coordinate 9,518 downwards.
GTCCATATTTTTTTTGAAGCAAAATTAGCCGCACCCCTGCGTGTTTCGGTGACAAAAATCATCATTCCGTCAACTGTATCAAGCCTCTGTCAGTTTATACAACACCGGCTTGCTGGGGCTGGCGTCCAGCTCAAAACTGGCGATTTGCAGATTAAGCAGATAGGTGCCGTCAGCAATTTCGGTGGGGACAAAAACCAGCTCTGTTATTGTGGCGTCCTTGCGTATGCCGCGAGGGTATTGCCAGAAGATTTTATGAGCTGCCAATTTACCCCCATCCACCTCGCGGTCAACCGAAGGAAGGTCAACTAGCAGGTGTCTTATATTTTTTTCAACCAGCAGGGTGGCGGCATCCGCCTGCAGGTAAGGCGGGTTTTTTCCGGAGTAATTTTTTTTCAGCTTCAGCAAATCATTCGGCAGCGTGCGGATGATGAGGGCCTCCGGACGAGCGCCTCTCAGCTTTTTTTCGATGTCCTCCCGGAGAATCACTTCATCCCCGTTTTCCAGCCTGGCGGGAAAAATGCTGACCAGTTCGGCCAGGAAAAAAAATTTTTTCAAACATTTATGAATGGTGTAGCCTTCGGCAATATGACCGACACATTCAGTGTGAGTGCCATTGCCATGCGGGTTGAATTTCACATTGAAAAAATTCAGGCAGCCGCCCGCTTTCACCGACCCGATGAAATCACCCGCTTGCACCGGTGAAATTTCAAAGGGCGGGGCATAAAAGGCATTCACGCTGTCATCACCGGCTTGAAGCGGTATGGAAATATCCAACGGCTCGGAAAAGCTAACCTTGTATTGTCTGAAGCCGAAGTTGATAAGAGCATGCATCGGATAAAGTTGGAAGCGCCCCGCTGCCGGGGAATGATTCAAATTTGCCTGATACGGTTCAGATGAATCACGCCAGCGTAATTTCCGGGATTGGGACAGTCCGTCTTGGTGCGTACCAGACGGTAAGTCACTTCAACCGTCAGCCCATCAACCATAAATGCAGACGGAAGATTGTCAGGCTGATAGAGCGCAGTTCCAATACGGATTATCCATTCGCAGCCTCCGCTGGAAAATGTTCCCGTATAGATGACCGCGCCAGAAGCAGTGAGCAGCTCTTCTTTTTTACACCCTTCGTTTGCACCCAGGCAGCAGAATAAAACAATCGGCAATAAACAGGAACAGACTCTGATATGCATGGAAATGAGTAACGGGATGCGGGAGTTCAATCGCGCGTGAAAATAAAGAAAGATACTCAATCAGTTTACCGGATGTTTTTAACGTATCACTGTGACTTTCCTGATAATTGGTCTTTGCCTGCTTAGCAGCTTTAGAAAGTAAACTCCCTCAGGCTGACGGCTGACGTCAATTTTTAACTCACTTTCGCCCGCATGGATAGCATCACTGATAATTATTTTTCCTGTGGCATCCAGCAGCAGCAGCCGCAGCGGCTCATCGCTTTTTGCCGGCACTTCAACACTAACATTCAACAACGCGGATGCGGGATTGGGATAACAAATTAATCCCGTTTCATCCGCAAGGGCGGGAGCGGATGAAACATCCGGCATTGAATCAAACACAGAAAATCCGTCAAGAGCAGCTTCCACCAAATGACCAGTTGCCGACTGGTCGGATGTTTCAAGGATGAAGAGCATCGTAGCGGTGGGAAGGATGTAGTCCTTTACCCTGATGTTCTTGAAATTCCATGCATTGGGATTGGGCGTAGCGGCATCAAGCGTTTCAATCACCTGCGTGTGCGTGCCGTTTGAGATGCTGATGGTGAGCGCATCATCGGGATTGCCCTGCCCGCCACTGTTGAAAAACCAGCGATAGTAGCTGATGTACGGGTCATTGTAAGCGGTAAGGTCAAACAGCGGTGATATCAACACCGCGTCTCCGTCATCCACGTCATCGTTGCCTGCCGAGCCGCCTCGATTTCCGGTTACATAACATTTCTCTCCAAAATCATCGGCTAAATCTTCATCCGGATTGCTGGCATTGCCATTATATGAAGTGCCTGCGGGAAATCCGCGTTCCCACAAGCCCGAGGTTGCACTGCCCGATGCCGCCCATCCGTAATCGAGAATGAAGTCGTCATAATAATACCCGCGCTCGATGGGGATGATGATGGAAGCGGTGGTGGAATCAATTAGTGAGTTGGTTGAAAATTCAGTGGTCATGTATCCCCATTTGCCGGCATACACCGAATAAGTGCCTGTGCGGAAGTTGAGACTGGAGAAATCTCCGTTTTCATCCGTTTCAATTTCATAGGAGCTAACCCCCGAAAAGAGCACTTTGGCGTTGTCAACCCCCTCTCCTGTCCGGGCGTCAACTACTCTGCCCGAATAGCTGAAAAGATTCTGCGAGCCGCAGGCGATGCTGGTCAGGATGCTTGCCCTTGAAGTATTGAGCACCGCCAGCATCATGTCCACTTGTCCCTGAGAGAACATATATAAACAGGCGTCATCCATGTAGTCGAGGAAATTCATCCACATGTCGGGAAGGTCAACCGGTGTTTCCGTGCAGGTGTTTCTGTTTGTTGAAAACGAGCAGCCGTAATTGGCGCTGGCGGTGGGAGGCGTATCGCAGATTCTGTCACCGCCCGAGCTGCAGGTGGAGGCGCTGGTGCCGCTGCAGCCTCCGAGGAAAGTGTGGTCCAGTCCCAGCCAATGCCCGATTTCATGGGTGGCTGTTCTGCCGAGGTTAAATTCGCTGCTGAATGGGTTGTAAGGCGCTTTGCCGAAATAACGGTAGTCAATCACCACCCCGTCATAGTCGGGCGAAGTACCGGGGAAGGTGGTGTAGCCCAGCGTACCGCTTCCGATTTCTGTCACCCAGATATTAAGATACTGCGAGGCGTCCCACGTAGTGCCGGGTTTGAGGTTATCGCTCCAGAAACCGCTGGCGCCCATGTCAACCCTGTCAATGCCTGTAGTGGGATTTCCTTCGGGGTCAAACTGGGCGAGGCAGAATTCAAGCTGGGGATTGCCGATAATGCCGCTGAAATGCGAGGGCACATTGGAGAGGTCACCGTTGAGCGCCTGGTAATCTTCATTCAGCACTTCTATCTGCGAATAGATTTGCTCATCAGAGATATTGGCTCCGGTGCCTACCGCTTCACCCGTATGCATCACATGCACCACCACCGGAATGGTGATAAGGGCTTGCGCGATCCGCTTCCCGGAAGGGCGGCTGCTCAGGAAGCGGGCTGCCGCGTTTCTTGCCTTCTCAATCTTCTGAAGTATCTGCGGGTCTTTCTTTTTCAGCTCGTCAAGATACTCCATCGTATGACAGCGCTGTATTTGGGCAGCTGCATGTTTTGAAAAAATACAAAACACACTCATCACCGCAATTCCCCACACCGGTAACTTCATCGTACATTTTTTTTGCAATTTAAGTCAAAAAATGGAGAGGCTGCGTGCGACATTCACGTGTAAATTCATTGTGAAAGTCAGGGAGCGGCTCATTCACTCAATGCTATCGGTCTGACTTGCCGGAATTGATAACCGTCAGCAGCGGCATGCCATATCCGGCAGCGGCAACGAGCATCACCCACACAAACCCCCATTCAACGGCAACTATGGTGGCGAGGGCGGTGCTCACTACGGAGAGGCAGCCGTTGATACCCCACGCCCAGGGCACCTGGCTTTCGCTGCGCTTTGCAAGCAGCGATAATCCCGCTGGAAACGGCACGCCCATGCACACCGCCAGCGGAGCAAGGAGCCCGCTTATCAGCAGCACTTTTACCGCAAGCGGCAGCGCGATGGTGGTTTGCAGGATGGATGTCAATGAAAAAGCATAGACGGCAAGCAACAGGATAATTACCGTGAAAATCATCAGCATCCGGCTGCGGTGCATTGCGATTCTTCCGGACAGATAACTGCCGATGCCTGAAAAAACCAGCATGGCTGAAATGGAAGCGGCAGCAGCATAAACGGGATTGCCGAAATACAGCGTGAGCCGCTGGATGAGTACCATCTCTACAAACATATATCCCATTCCGATGCCTCCGAAATAAAACAGCGACCATGATTTCCTGCCACCCCGCCAGCCGAGCATGAAAAGCGGCAGAATAATCAGCACGAATGCCATCATGGCGGTTTGCAGCAGCGTGATGATGACAATCAGGTAGCCAATCTCAAAAAACGGCAGCCTGCTGCTGAATACCTCGTTCAGCTTCCGCAGGCTTTTCCAGCGGAGGAATTGCGAGAAATAAGGCTTGTTATCGGTGGCAGGACGGATATTGAAATCATACTGACGGCAGAATGCTTCCCGCTCAGAAGAGCTGACCGCATCGAGGTATTCCAAAAAAGAATTATCCTGCAATTGGTTGTAGCGGGTACGCTCCTCTTCCCGGATGCCGGGCAGCAGGGCTGGGTCAAAGTGCATGCTGTCGCAGAAAGCCCGCAGTTTTTCAATTTCATCCTGCTGCAGAGGCGTTTTCTTAATTACGAAAGTGATAGTGCTCCAGCTTCTGACTACCGCCAGATGAGGGAGCGGATGCCGTCCTTTTGCCTCCAGCGCCTCGCTGAGGGTGGCGGCAAGCTTCAGCGGGTTGCGCGGGGGATAGTCCATCCAGCAGGTGACGCTGATGACTCCTTCATCGGATAATCGCTCCCACATTTGACAGAAACCTTCCACCGTCAGAAGATATTGCTCCATGGCAGCATGGATGCCACCGGCTCCGCCAAATGCGCCCACCATTGGAAGTGTAATCAAGTCATAGACTGATTTATCTTTCATCAGGAAATTGCGTGACTCCGTGTGATGAAGTCGTATCCTGCGGGAGTCAGGGGAATCCGCTTGTTGCAATTGCTTTCGCAGCAGTTTCACTACCGCGTCATTCGATTCCACCATCGTGATTTCCTTTGATTCATGATATAGCGCCTGAATAACCTGCGTTCCCGTTCCTGCATTTAAAAAAAGCGCTCTGTCCCTTTGCCGCATGATGAAGGGCAACGCCATGGTGGTGTGCTCGAGCATATATGCTAAACCTTCATTGGCAAAATCAATCTGCGGTCCCAGCCAGTCGCCATTGATAAACACGGCTCGTTCAATAGGGGGAGCCTTTGCCGCTCTCAGACTCAACCCGGGACCATACCGAAGCGCGGGTGAGGAAACTGATTGCAGCAAACCATGCGGGCTGCATTGAGCGAGTTCGATTTTCGCATCAGGTAAGAGGAGCGCCTTGCTGATGTCTTTATATTGCGAAGGCTGCAGCGTAGGGGGATTAATCAAAAAGAACGCAGTAACTGCCGCGCTGATGAGAGCCGGAATGTAAAGCCATTTTTGTTTCTCAGTGATGAGCAAACCACCTGCTAATGCAGGAAAGACGGCAACCGAAGCCGGAAGCCGTTCGGGCATGAAGAGGAAAAATAATGCGAGAACGAAGATGCCTCCGATGCCGGAACCAAGCAGATTGGCAAAATAAATGCTGCCGATACTGCCGGCATAGTGAGTAAAAATCATGCCGATGGCAAGCGCTCCGAAAAAAAAGGGCGTGAAAAACAAAAGGTATGTCAATACGAGCTTGACGGCATAAACACTTCCGGTGAAAACCAGGTAGGAGTCGAACCGGAAGGCGGGGTGCTGCCAGACAGCCGCCACTGCCGCCATGGCGATGCTGCACAGAAACATCAGCAGCGGCAGTGCGGAATCAAAGTGGCGAAACAGCCGGGTTCTGAAAATGGACAGGCAAGAGCCTGCAGCTCCAAATCCCAGCAATGCCACCGAAATGAGCATGTAGGCAAAATGATACCATTGTACTATGGACAGAAGCCGCATGAGCACCAGTTGAAAGGCGATGATAGCCGCGGAGAGAAGGGCAAGGGAAATGGCGGGCTGTCTGTTGGATGGCATCGGGTGAAAGATATGCCAACATTTGTTTATCGTTTACGGTTTACCGATTCCGATTAATAATGAAAATAAAAAAAGACTCATTTCAGAAACCGCTATTTTCAGCGAATGTGCAGGATTAATAATATCACAAGCCAGATACTTGTCCCGCTCTTCATTCAAACGCTCCTATTCCAGAATACCTACAAATGGGGATTTGCGGGGAGGTAAGGCACGGATAGCTTTGCGGCATGTCGTTAAAAAAAACATTTAAGATGAAACAAATAGTCCTGCGGCTGTGCTGGTGGATGATAGCAGGAGCGCTCCCCTTTTCCACCCATTCGCAAGACCGTGTGTTCGCCAGAATTTATCAGACGAATATTTTACCCAAAGGGGTCAAGGATTTGGAAAGCTGGACAACCTTCCGTTTCGGCAGAGAAAATTTTTACAGCCGCATTGACCAGCGCCTTGAATTTGAAATCGGAGTGGCGAAGCGGCTGCAGTCGGCATTATATCTCAATATCTCGCATTTAAAATTTGCAGAAATTACAAACGGGAATCTGGCAAAAGAAACTGAAACAGCGATTTCTGTATCCAGCGAATGGAAAGTCAAGTTCTCTGATCCGGCTGCCAATGTGCTTGGGACGGGGCTTTATGCCGAAGCGACTGTGGGTCCGGATGAATTTGAACTGGAAGGCAAATTACTGCTCGACAAGATTTTCGGTAAAAACCTGATTGCCTTTAATGCAGTGGGAGAGGCGGAGTGGGAGGCAGAAACGGAATTAAAAGATGGAGAATTTGAAACAAAAATTGAACTGGAGAAAACACCTGTGGAATTGGATTTAGGCTATATGTACCTGGCGAGCATCAAGTTTGGGATTGGGATTGAACTGCGAAATCATAATCTTATCACAAAAGAAGATGGATGGGTTTCATCTGCATTTTTCGGAGGTCCTACGGTGTATTACAATGCTGAAAACTGGTGGATAATGCTGAATGTATTACCGCAATGGGCGAATTTTAAAAGCAGCAGCATGGAAGGAGCGCGGGACCTCATTTGGCATGAAAAAGCCGAAATACGCATTCTGTTCTCGCTGACCATACCCTGATTGCACGCTCTGATGAAAAAATTTATTACTGCAATTCTTATCTCAGCGGTGCTGTCCGGCTGCGCTGCGATGCTGCACGCACCTGCCGAAGCAGACGTTGCCACAGCTTCGCAGCATTTTCCGGGAATCACTTATGAGAGTTTACAAAAGGGCTACCACTTGTATGTAACCAAATGCAGCGGCTGCCATCGCTTGTATGAGCCTTCCGAACATACGGGCGAACAATGGAGGAAACTGCTCCCTGAAATGGCTGAACGCGCGAAATTGAATGATGAAGAACAGGATTTGATTTACAAATACCTGATGACAATGACGGAATCGTCAGCGGGAGAAAAAAATTAGGAACTCCCTGTTTTCCCTCTGGCACAAGCCACTCTTGCGTCCCAACTTTCCTGTTGCGCCCGCGTCTGATTCGTAGAATTTCCCAAACCTGCTGCCTACTGTTTCCTTGTAAGCGGAACGAATGCCACCGGGAAAAGGGTTTTGGTTTTTGTTTTTCCTTCCGTTTTTTCCACCAGCATCAGGAACTGTGTCATGAAAGGCGAGCCGACAGGGATAATCATCCTGCCTCCGTCCTTTAATTGTTCTATCAGCGGGGGCGGTATGTATTCAGCCGCTGCCGTTACGATGATGGCATCATAGGGGGCGTAGTCCTTCCATCCATAATAACCGTCATCCGTTTTCAATTTCACGTTCTGATAACCCAGGTTGCTGAGCCGTTTCCTTGCGGAAGTTCCCAGCTCTTCGATGATTTCCACTGTGTAAACTTCACTGACAATCTCCGCACAAACGGCAGCCTGGTAGCCGGAGCCGGTGCCAATCTCCAGCACCTTGAAATGTTTTTGAGGCTTTATCACTTCGGTCATATAGGCGACAATGTAGGGTTGTGAAATCGTTTGTCCGTAGCCGATTGGAACGGGTCCATCCTGATACGCTTTATTGCGCGACTCTTCGGGAATGAAAAGATGGCGCTTCACTTTCCGCATGGCATTCAGCACGGCAGCATCCTTCACCCCGCGGCTTTCGATTTGCGTCTTCACCATCTGCTCACGCAGGCGCGTGTAAGGGTCATCATCCTGAAAGAAAAACAGAAGAAGGAAAATGAAAAAGTATTTCATGTTAATAAAAAACAACCGTGAATGAGGGGAACAGGTTCGCGTGAGAAATCAGCGTATCTGCGTCATCTTCGGAAACACCCCCGCTGATTTCTCAAATTTAAAATTACACTCACGTTTGTAACTAACTCTTTTGAGAAAGCCTACCAACGGGCAGGTTCAACTCATCTTTCCTGTGCCTGCGGCTTCTTGAATTCCGGCTTCGGCATCAGTGCCTTCCTTGAGAGCTTGAATTTGCCGCTGCGCGTGTCAATATCGAGCAGCTTCACTTTCACGGTGTCGCCTTCCTTGAAAACGCCATCCATGCTGTCAAGGCGTGACCATGAGATTTCGGAGATATGGAGCAGCCCTTGCTTGCCAGGGAGGAACTCCACAAACGCGCCATACGGCATAATGGATTTCACTACGCCTTCGTACACCTCCCCTACTTCCGGTACGGCAACGATTGCCTTGATGCGAGCCAATGCCTTGTCCATCGCTTCCTTGTTGTCGGAAACGATGTCTATGACGCCATATTCGCCCACTTCTTCAATGATGATGGTGGCGCCCGTTGCAGCCTGGATATCCTGTATCACCTTTCCGCCCGGACCAATCACTGCGCCAATGAATTCTTTGGCAATCGTGTACTTCATGATTCTGGGCACGAACGGTTTGTAATCTTCCCGCGGCTCGCTGATGGTTTTTGCCATTTCATCCAGAATATGCAGCCTTCCGGCTTTGGCCTGCAGCAAAGCTTCCATCATCACGTTGAAAGAAAGCCCATATACTTTCAGGTCCATCTGGCAGGCGGTGATGCCATCCCGTGTGCCGCAGACTTTGAAATCCATGTCTCCAAGATGGTCTTCATCCCCAAGGATATCAGACAGCACGCAGTATTCTCCTTTGTCATTGGTTACTAATCCCATGGCGATTCCCGAAACGGGTTTTTTCAGCTTCACCCCTGCATCCATCAGCGCCATGGAGCCTGCGCACACCGTAGCCATGGATGACGAGCCGTTGGACTCAAGGATATCCGACACCACGCGAATCGTGTAAGGGTTGCTTTCATCGAAGCTAAGCATCGGCTTCAGTGCGCGCAGGGCGAGGTTGCCATGACCGATTTCCCTGCGGCTGGTGCTGCGGATGGGCTTTACTTCCCCGGTGGAAAAGGAGGGGAAATTGTAATGTAGAATAAATTTTTGAGCGCCTTCAATCACCGCGCCATCAATGGTTTGCTCGTCAAATTTAGTTCCCAGCGTTACGGTGGTAAGGGATTGCGTTTCGCCCCGTGTGAAAATCGAAGAGCCGTGAGCGGAGGGCAGGTAATCCACTTCCGTCCATATCGGGCGGATTTCGTCCATCTTTCTTCCGTCCAATCTCACTCTTTCCTTGAGCATCATATCCCGCACGGCTTCCTTATGTACGTTGTGGAAATAGCGGCTAATCATGGCGGCTTTTTCTTCCGCCTCTTCCGGAGTCAGCGTAGCGATGA
>DATLYB010000008.1:0-5918 GCA_035575215.1 Chitinophagales bacterium | reverse complement strand
CCGAATTTGCCTTTGATGATTTCCACCATGCGCTCAGCCTGCATTTTCCGCCTTGCCATCGTTTGGGCACGCCCGCCCATCATGGATTTGAAGTGATTGATGAAAAGCGTGAGAGGCGAGCCGTTCAGCGCGTATTCAATTTCCAGGCAATCGCGCGAAAAAATTTTAGTTGTTCCTTTTTTGTCAAACTGATGCGTAGCCAGCGCACGCGCTTCCATTTTGCTGAGAACGCCCACGTCAATCAGGCGCGGGTCATTTCCGTCAATCAAATACTGAAACGGATAGTGCTTTAAAAATTGCGACCGGAATGCCTTCAGCGTGTCGAGGTTTTCAACCTCCTGCAGCCCGATGATGTCTGCTCCCGTTGCTCTGATGGCTTGCGCGGTAAGCGTGCGCTCTCTTTCAATGATTCGTTCAAAAACATTTTTGTCAATGATGAAGCCGTTTTTAACTGCATTGGTTACTCTCGCTTCGCTCAGACGTTTGCCGAATTTAAATCTCACAAAAAGATTTTCGCAGTTGAATGTGGCTATTGTTACGGCTCCCATTCAGATTAATTTAATTTAGGTGTTAAAGGTCAGCAACCTTCAGCAATTTCATCATCACGCCTCTGCCGGGTTTGAGTGTGATGGTGGGGATGGGTTTTATATCCCGGCTCATTAATTCAAGATGAACATGCCGCGAAAGCAGGGCGTTAATGAGCTGCATCTCCATCATGGCGAAATTGTTTCCGATGCAAATTCTGGGACCGCCACCAAATGGGATAAACGCGAACCGGCTGTTTCCTTTGCTGTCGAAATTTTCAAACCGCTCAGGCCGAAAGTTCTCCGGCTGCTCCCAAAACTGCGGATGATGGTGAATACCGATGATATTGATGAGAATACGCGCATCACAGGGAACAAAATAATTTCCAATCACATCATCGCTCAGCATTTTTCTGCCGATGGAATACACGGGCGGATATAGCCGCATGGATTCATGGATAACCTGCCTGCCGAATTTCAAACTCTGCAAATCATCAAAAGCAGGGAACATGCCGGAAATTTTTTCAGATTCCCCCTTCAGCTTTTTTTCAATATCCGGATATTGCTTCAGCAAATACCATGTCCATGACAGGGCGTTAACAGTGGTTTCATGCCCCGCCATGAAAATCGTCATCACTTCATCGCGCAGTTGCTGTTCGGTCATTGATTCTCCTGTTTCCTCATCGCGCGCTTCGAGGAGCAGTTGCAACAGGTCAGGAGCAAAGGTGCCGCCCAGCCTGCGTTTCCGAATGATGCCGTAAACAATCTTATCCAGTTTTCCGATGTCGCTTTTGCTTTTCAGGTACGAAGGCAGCGGCACCCAAAACGGCAGCGCCAGCGGATTGCGAATCATGCGGATTGCCATGCCGTTCAGGTAGTTCACGCTCTGCCATACGGTGTTGATATCGTTAGGCGTGACGTCTGCGGTAAAAAGCGCCTTTGCCACAATCTCAATAGTGAGAGCAGCCATTTCGCGTGTGAAATTGATGGTCTGCCCGTTCTGTTTCCTCCAGCGCTGCAACATGTTCATGGCGCTGTCAGTTACGATGCTGCCGATGCGTCTGAGGCTGTCGCGATGGAAGGCTGGCTGGGCAAGCCTTCGCTGCCGTTTCCAGAATTCCCCCTCGCTGTTGATTAATCCATTTCCTAAGAGCAAGGCGAGAACCCGGTAGGCGTCTCCCTTGTGATAATTCTTATGGTTCTCCTGCAAGACATACCGCGCCAGTTCGGGATGATTGATGACGTAAACTTTGTGGCGCAGCATCCGGAAGCGCAGCATCTCCGGATATCGCTGCGGTGAGGATGAAAGAAAACCCACCGGGTCGCGGAGGGTTTCAAACAAATAGCGCGGCTTGTATTGTGGGGGAGGCGTGTTAATAAGTTGTGCTTCAGCTTGCATTATCCAAATATAAACGGTATCTTCATGTTAATATAACAACGTGTGAAAAATAGAGTTTTCCCGTGTTTCTGAATTTGTATTTGCGGCTCATGGTGCCAATGTAAAAAGTCTTTGCCTCCGATGGCACAAGTTAGGCTGCGCTCATAGTCAACGCAGAAATTTGCGCCATGTCGGAATCAGAACGTAACTTTTGGATGGGTTTAAAAAAGACGGTTCATTAAAAAAGTTAACCCATGCAAACTTCCAATTGCCTTATTTCCCCCGCGCGCAGAAAAAAACTGGAAGCACAGGGATTTATCGGTTACTCAGATAAAGAGCTGGCTTCCCGAACGTTTGGCATCCGCTTCGCACCTGCGTTATGCAGCCTTTTCATCGCGACAGGCGTAACGTTCGCCAGCATCCCGTTGCTGAGTTTTGTTGCAATCACCGCCTTGTTTGGCGTCATTCTTCCCTATCACCCGTTTGATTATCTCTACAATGCCACTGTCCGCCACTGGCTTAATAAAGCTCCCGTGGGTCCCAACACACCCCAGCGCAGATTTGCGTGCGGACTCGCCACGCTGTGGCTTGCCGGTGTCATCGGGTTATTTTATGCCCATCTTTTCATGTTAGGCTATATTTTGGGAGCTATCCTTGCATCCGTGGCATTGCTGGTCGCAACTACTGATTTTTGCATCCCTTCCGCCATTTACAATTTTTTATTCAGGCGCACGAAAGCAATTGCCTGATTAAATCCCGCATAATCAATCATTGGGGGAAGTTAACAGGATTGTCACTGCCTGCGGCATCGTATCAGAAAGCTTTCTGCAAGGATTTAAAGTTTCTGCAAGCCTTAGAAAGTTTCTAAATCCCTTTTATAGCTCCGGTATAAGCGCAAGTTTCTGCGTTAGCAATGAGCGCGCAGTCTAACTTGTGCCGTTTGTGCCAATAATTCTTTTATTTGGCTGGGTGAGCAGCAAATTCAAATTCAGATGCATCATGGGACCGATTGCCGGCAAACGCACATCGCTTCGAGTTGAAAGGAGAGTCAACGAGAAAGATAATGAAAACCAAGAAGTGAACAACTACCTTTGAGGCATCAAGAGTTTAGGTTGAATTACTCATGGCTGATGAAATTGTCATCAGCTCATCACTTTCATCGGACCTTCTTCCACAATCTTCCCGTCAGCGCAGCGAACAATCCTGCCGGGGAATTTATCAATGATGAAATAATTATGTGTTGCCATCAGCAGGGCGGTGTTCAGCTCGCGGTTGAGCTTCAGCAGCAGCTGCATGATATCATCGGAGGTATCGGGGTCGAGATTCCCGGTCGGTTCGTCAGCTAAAATCAGTTCGGGATTATTCAGCAGCGAGCGGGCGATGGCAACACGCTGCTGCTCGCCCCCGGATAGTTCATGGGGATAGCGGTATCCCTTGGTGCGCAATCCCACCTGCGTGAGTACGTCATTGATGCGCTCCTGAATCTTCTCCTTGTCTTTCCATCCGGTGGCGCGCAGAGCGAAAATAAGGTTGTCGGCAACCGTGCGGTCCATCAGTAGCTGAAAATCCTGGAATACAATGCCCAGCCTGCGCCTTAAATAAGGAATATCACGCTGTTTCAGTTTTCTTAAATCATATCCCGCCACGCGCCCTTCGCCCTGCTGCAGGGGCAAGTCGCCATATAATGCCTTCAGCAGGCTGCTTTTACCGCTTCCGGTTTTCCCAATCAGGTAAACAAACTCGCCCTTCCGCACCTGAAGGTCAACCCCATTGAGCACGAGGTTTTTCCCCTGGTAAACATACACAGCCTTCAATTCGATGAGGCAGTTGTTATTTTCCATGGCAAAATTTGAAGGCTAAAGTTAATCAGCCCTGAAAAGCGGATACGGCAAGTTATGAACACAAAGGCTCATTCTGTTAACCGGCAGGCATCGGAGGAAGGAACATCAGGTCTGTTCAGCCACAAGGTAAATAATAACGCCAATCAGGATAATGATAAATCCGCCAATCAGGAGTGTGGCGATTTTCACGCCTTCTTTGTATTCCTTGGCGACTTCTTCCTTGATTAGCTCATGAATGATATTGCGCACCACCAGTTGTGCGCGTGCAAATGCGGTTTCGTTTTTAATGATGTAATCTTTCACCCCGTAGTCATAGCATGTCACCGCCACTTCGAGCTTATCCTGATGCGACATCATCACCACGGGGATTTGCGGCTTCTTGTGCTTTATCTTTTTCAAAATTTCAACACCGTTGGCTGCGTCTTCACTGATGCCGTCAAAGTAGTAGTCAAGGATAATCAAGTCGGGGTTTTCTTCCAGCCTGCGCAGGCATTCTTCTCCGTCTAAAATGGTTTCCACTTTCAGGTTGTAGGGAAGGTGCTTGACAAGATGTTCTTTCAGTAACAGCAGATGTTTCTGATCGTCATCTACCAGAAAAATTGTGTAGGTTTTATCTTTTGTCTTTGCCATTGGCTGATATTTGTGGAAAAAATAAGGAAAATTTCAGGAATACCAAATACCGGAAAAAAACATTGGGAGTAAAATGTTTAAAAAATGGACACTGAAGAATATCCTCCCATCCCTCCGCATTTTTTTGGCTTGGTGCACGACAAATTTTCGCAGAGTTCCATTATTTATTACCAAACGTATGACCCCTAACAGGGGCAAAAATTTTCCTGGTGTTTAATTACTACTACTACCAACATGTGAACCCTTCGGGTTCAAGACACTGAAAAAATTGCCCCTGCCAACATGTGAACCCTTCGGGTTCAGTGTGCAAACCCTTTAGTAATTTGCTATAATGTTCGCATTCCTGATTTCAGGTGACAGCAGCTTGCGCTAACCACGTTCAAAACTGCCTATCTTTATCCCTTATAATTCCTTAAAACTGCGAATGCTATGAAAAATCCAATTGTTTTTTTTACGCTGTTGCATTTCAGCATGGCATCAGTTCATATTGCCTGTGCGCAAATAATCAACACATTTCCGCATACGGAAGATTTCGAGGCATTTACGCTCTGCTCTTCGAATTGCGCAGCCGCCTGCTCCCTTTCAGGCGGATGGGTGAACGCGGCAGGCGACCAGACTGACTGGATTGTCTTCAGCGGTGCCACCCCTACGATGAATACCGGACCAGATTTCGACCACACATTAGGCAACTCATTGGGAAAATACCTCTACGTGGAATCTACCGGCTGCACCAACGCCACAGCATCACTGCTTTCTCCATCCATTGATTTATCGGGACAAACAAATGTATCATTCGATTTCTGGTATCACATGTACGGCAACAATCTCAGCACCCTGCACGTGGATGTATCAACTGACGGAGGCATAAATTTCACTGATGACATGGTGCCTTCATGGATGGCAAATTCAAACGCCTGGCAGAAAACAACCATCCCGCTGGATGCCTACGCAGGTGATACTGTTATCATCCGCGTGCGCGGGGTAACCGGCAACGGCTCGCTGAGCGACCTGGCAGTAGATGATTTCAGGTTTTATATTGTTCAGGGAAATGATGCAGGCATCGTGCGGGTAGATTCGCCTGTTAACCCGCTAACACCGGGCTTGCAGAATGTAGTTGTAACCCTTCAGAATTTCGGCACTTCCGTATTGACCAGCGCAGGCATCGGCTGGAATGTGGACGGTGCTGCTCAGACGCCTTATGCGTGGTCAGGCAATCTTTCCACCGGGCAGACGGAAACTGTCACCATCGGGAGCTATACGTTTCCTGCGGGAATATCAGCGCTGAAAGTGTGGAGCTACGCCCCCAACGGCATGACCGATGAAGGACCCGCAAATGATACTGTCGAATATACTCTATGCACCGGCTTAAGCGGCACCTACACCATCGGAGGAGGCGGTGATTTTCCGGGTTTACTTGAGGCGGTGAGCGCGCTGGTCACATGCGGCATCAGCGGAGCAGTCACTTTCAACGTATTGCCCGGTTCAGGACCTTTCCTTCAGCAATTAGATATTCCGCAGATTGCAGGCGCCAGTGCGTTAAATGCC
>DATLYB010000007.1:0-2408 GCA_035575215.1 Chitinophagales bacterium | reverse complement strand
CGCATCGTTTGGGGCGCCACCGCCATGCTTATCAGCGAGCTGAATGAAGTGCTGAAGAAAACGCTATCAGCCAGCGATAGGTGGCAGTAAACGGATGAGCGGGAAATAACAATTACTCCGGCAATTCCGGCAAGAACTTCTCCGGCTCGGCAATGAATGCTTCTTTGCACCCGGGGCTGCAAAAGCCATAAAGCTTCCCCTGATAGGTCATCGTATCGGCAATAGGATGCTGGTCCATGCTCATTTGGCAAACAGGGTCAAGCTTCACCGAAAGCTTGTCGGGTGAAACATCAATGCTCGTGCCTCCGCCCATTTTTTTCTGGCTGCCGCTGCCACATCCTGAAAGAAGTATTGCGGAGATTGAAAAGGTTGTTATCAGATTTTTCATCTAATGGTTTATTGGGATGATTACGAATTGAGCCTTGAGAGCAGCCGTTCACATTTCCCTTTGTATAAAAAATCTTCAGGCGCTACCGGAGGGATGGCGAGCGCCTCTTTTACCCAATGAGTGGCAGCGCTGCTATTGCCTGTGCGTTCGTAAAAGGTAGCAAGGTCATACATATAAACGATACTTCCGGGATTCAGCTCATTGGCTTTTTCCATGCATTGAATCCCTTTCTGAAATGAAGTGCCTCCGGGCAATCCTCCGAAAAACAAGCTGGCAAGAGACCGTTCCAGCCACGTGGCTTTTGATATTTCAAAATTCCACCAGCCCAGCAGATACCATACTTCATGATTAGCCGGTTTAAGTTGGAGAGCGACCTCGGCATACTTCTTTATATCCCAAGCCGCCTGCACCCTTTCTTTTGCAGATAGAAATTCGCTCATCCGCGCGATGCCGCCCGCCATCACAATGTTCGCCTCATACGTAGCGGGATGCCTGGCAAAGGTTTTATTGGCATATTCGAGAGCATGAGTGTATAACTGCTTTTTCACCTCCCGGTTCTGCTCCAGCCATCCTGCCCGCTGATAAACGAAGCTTGTGTTCCATAATGCCTGCAGGTTGTTGGAGTCAATCAGCAGAATCTGTTTGTAGTAACTGACAGCTTCCAAATCGCGGAAAGCTTTTCGGGCATTGGCTGCCTTTTGAAGGAGGTCGTCAATGCTGCCTGCAAAGGTGAAAGCAGTGAGACAAGTAAGGAGCAAGCTGACTTT
The DNA here is from genome assembly GCA_035575215.1 of Chitinophagales bacterium. Classification (GTDB taxonomy): domain Bacteria; phylum Bacteroidota; class Bacteroidia; order Chitinophagales; family CAIOSU01; genus DATLYB01. Next base: position 1,253 of record DATLYB010000007.1, on the reverse strand, counting down.
TGCGAATGGAAGAATCTTCATAAAGGTATATGAGGCAGTACGAAACAATGATGTGTAAAGTTCGAATTTTTTTGAAATGATAAAACACCCCCCTTGTAAAGCACCTTAAAAATTTTATTTTTGATTCCCCTAAATATGGATGACCTAAACTGAAACTCATGAGCTATACCAGATTATTCGACATCCTTCAGCATCAGCTGAAGAACTCACCGAAAGACGATTGCCTCGCCAGCAAGGTGAACGGGCAATGGAAAAAATACAGCACCGGGCAGGTGATTGACATTGTCAATCAAACCAGCCGGGCATTTTTGAAATACGGCATCAAGCCGGGTGATAAAGTTGCCCTCATCGCCAACAACCGTCCGGAATGGAATTTTGCTGACCTCGGCATGATGCAGGTGGGCGCCATCAACGTGCCGATTTATCCCACCATCAGCGAAGGCGAATACAAGTTTATTTTCAATGATGCCGAAGTGAAGCTGGCATTTGTTTCTGACGAAGCACTCTATCAGAAGCTGCAGAACATCAAAAAAGATGTTCCTTCGCTGAAAGATGTTTTCACCTTTGACAAGGTGCGGGGCGCAAAGCATTGGAATGATTTTTTAGAACTGGGGAAGAACGGTGATAACACCGAAGTGGAAAAAATCAAAGCCAGCATCAAAGAAGATGACCTCGCCACCATTATTTATACATCAGGCACCACCGGCACTCCCAAGGGAGTGATGCTTTCCCATAAAAATATCGTCAGCAACATTCGGGCTACCATCCCCAGCATTCCGGTGAAGGCCGAACACCGCGTGCTCAGCTTTCTCCCGCTGTGCCACATCTTTGAGAGGATGGTTTGCTACACTTACATGGCGGTGGGCGCTTCCATTTATTATGCCGAAAGCCTTGATACGATTGCCGCCAATTTGCAGGAGGTGAAGCCCCATTTCTTCACATCTGTGCCGCGTTTGCTTGAGAAGGTATATGACCGCATCGTTGCAAAAGGAAATGAGCTGACCGGACTGAAGCGCAGGCTGTTTTTCTGGGCGCTGAACCTGGGGCTGAATTTTGATGACCGCGGTGAGAACAGCCTGTGGTACAATATCCAGCTTTTCTTCGCTCGCAAGCTGATTTTCAGCAAGTGGAAAGCCGCGCTGGGCGGTAATGTGATAGGAATCGTTACGGGCGCTGCCGCCTTAAGAAAAGACCTGGCACGCATATTTAATGCGGCAGGCATCGCAGTGCGCGAAGGATACGGTCAAACGGAA
>DATLYB010000006.1:0-5246 GCA_035575215.1 Chitinophagales bacterium | reverse complement strand
ATTTTATAAAAAGTTCACAATCTACTGTCTGAAGTTTAAACCCCGTACTTTAAACTCTTAAGCTTCAAAGTCTGAATTATTCGGTGGTGGTTTCAGTAAGCGTTTCCGGTTCCCTGAAGTAAATCTGCCCGTCCAGAAATTCTCTGATAGCCACCAGGGCGGGATTGGGCATTTTTTCGTAGTGCTTTGAAATTTCAATCTGCTCCCTGTTTTCAAACACCTCTTCAAGGTTATCGCTTGTGGTTGCAAATTCATTCAGCTTGGCGTGCAATTCCTCCCGGGTTTTCAGATTGATTTGGTGCGCCCTTTTCGAAATGATGCTGATGGATTTGTACAGGTTGCCGGTAGGCTTGGTGATTTCATCCAGGTCTCTCGTTTCAATGTAGGGGGAAGCTGTTTGCGTTTGAAGTTTTTTCATATTTCAATTTGGGTTTTTCAGTTTTTCAATCTTTTCCACTGCCGACAAATAAAGCTGCTCCGCATCTTTTGCAAATTTACTCTCCTTATAGCGGTAATTAAAATTCCTGTATGCCTCCGTGGCTTTTTCAAAACGCTCCAACTGTTTTACCGACACACTTTCCATCGCATAGAGGTAGTAAGATTTCAGCACCAGAAAGGATGCTTCTTCCGCGTATTGCGTGTCAGGGTAATCTTTCAGCAGGTTCGCAAAAGCAGCGGCTGCTGCCCGGTAATTGCGCGTCTTCAGGTAAAGCGAAGCGTTCCTGAAAGCCTTTGTTTCCAACTTTTTCCAAAGGAGGTCAATGAATTGGTTACATTCCTCCATTTTACTGGATTCGGGATAGGCATTGATAAAAAGCTGAAAAGCCTCCAGCGCCTTTTCGGTGTAAGTCTGGTCTAACTGCACTTCAGGCGACAGCATATAGTAAGAATAAGCATACATGTACAGGGACTCTTCGGCATAATCGCTTGAAGGATAGGAGTCGTAAATGTTTTTAAAGTGAAAAGAGGCTATCAGATAATCTCCCTGCCGGAAATGGCAGTCAGCATATTTGTAATAAATGTCGTCAATGCTCTTGGTGCCTTTATAAACGGGAATCAGTTCCTCAAAAAGCGGGATGGCTTTCATGCATTCTCCCTGCTCATAATACTCCTTTGCCTTCATCAGCTTAAAGTCGGGGTCGGTGCTCTTGGTTACCTTCTGGTAAGAATTGCTGCAGGAGGCAGAAACAAGCAGCATGATTGCGGGTAATCCGTAATGTGCTGATTTTAACACGGGGCGCAAAGATAAGGAGTCAGGCTTTAACGGCAAACCCTGCGTGAAATTATACCTTCTATGTTCCTTACGTCATTCATTCATAACAAATTACTTCTTTGCCTTTTGCAACCTGGCGGTTACATTTTCGTAGATACGTTATATTGTTATTCCTATGATTGGTGTAATCCTATTGGTGACATTCTTTCTCCTTCATCTTATCGTAATTATCACGGAGAAGGGCAGACGATGCTGGCTGGAAAAGAAATTCTGGGTTTCCATTGTTTTCGTGATGTTTCTGCTTGGAATAGCCGTTTACGGCAACGCTTGCTCTAACAGGTCCAACAATCGTTCTACGCACGCTCGGTTTCAGCCTGGCTGAATTGCAGATGAATCAGATGGCGGTATAATCCCCCTTCATTTTTCATCAGTTCGCTGTGATTTCCTTCTTCAATCAGTTCGCCTTTGTTTAAAACGAAAATCCGGTCAGCCTTCCTGATGGTGGAGAGCCGGTGTGCGATGATGATGCTGGTGCGTCCTCTCATCAACTCCTCCAGCGCCTGCTGGACTAAAATTTCAGAGGCAGAATCCAGCGAGCTGGTGGCTTCATCCAGCACAAGAATGGAGGGGTCTTTCAATATGGCACGCGCAATGGCAATCCGTTGCTTCTGCCCACCGGAAAGTTTTACGCCCCGCTCCCCGACCACGGTTTCCAGTCCTTTGGGAAACATGCGGATGAACTCCATTGCATTGGCTTTTTCTGCAGCCCTGATGATTTCCGCTTCGCCCGCCTCCGTTTTTCCATAGGCGATATTTTCGCGAATGGTGCCGCCAAACAAAATGACATCCTGCGGAACGATGCCGATGTTCTTTCTTAATTCGCGAAGCCGGTAATCGAGCACCGGCCTGCCGTCAATATAAATAGTTCCTGCATCCGGATGGTGAAATCCCACCAGCAGTTGAATGATGGTTGATTTTCCAGCTCCGCTGGGACCTGCCAGCGCAATTTTTTCACCACTGCGAATTTGAAAGCTGATATTTTTCAAAACTGTCACATCCTTGCGTGATGGATAAGCAAACCGGATATTCTCAAACCGGATTTCGCCCCGCAGTTTCTTCAACGGTTCGTTATCCGGCTCAATCGTAATCTCCGGTTTTTCGCGCATAATTTCCATCAGGCTCTCGGATGCGCCAATGGTCTTTTGAATCTTGCTATACACTTCTGCCATTCCACCCACCGACCCACCGATGATAACGGTGTAAACAATGAAAGCAACCAAATCGCCCGCAGTCATCTGCCCAGCATACACCAGACGCGCGCCATACCACAGCACCAGCAACATCCCCCCAATCAGCCCTACGATGATGAACGTGATGAAGGCAGCGCGGTATCTTGCGGCTTTCATTGCCAAGCCGACCACTGAATTGACAATGCGGTTAAACCGGCTCATCTCGAACAACTCGTTGGTGAATGCCTTCACGATGTTCACCGTCTGAAATGTTTCTTCCACCACCACGTTGGCGTTTGCCAGCGCATCCTGCGATTGTTTTGAAAGCCTGCGGATGTGTCTTCCGAAAACCATCGCCATCACAATCAGTGCCGGATAGGTAGCGAGCATGAGAAGCGACAGCCGGGGCGACTTGATGAAAATGATGATGGTGCCACCGATGATGGAGGTTATCTGGCGGAAAAACTCGGCAAGCGAAAGTGACAGCGTGTCCTGAAGCTGCGTGATGTCTGAAGTGATGCGGCTCACCAATTCGCCCACGCGCCTCTGCTCAAAAAAGGGAATGGGCATCGTAATGATTTTCGAATAGAGCGCCTTGCGAATGTCAGCAATGGAGTATTCGCTCACTTTCGCAAAAAACATCACCCGCCCGTAGGAAAAAATTCCTTGCAGCAAAAGCAGGGCAGCGAGCAAAATGGCAATGGTGTTGAGGTCTTCCACTACCCATTCAATTTTCCCGATGGAAGCATCCATCAGTTTTCCGGCTATCAGCGGAAAGGCAAGCACAGTAGCGCTTGAGAGAAAAAGAAAGAGCATACCGATGATGAAATCATGCTTGTAGGGCAGCGTATAACGGAAAATCTCCGATGATTTCCTGAGGTCAGCAAGGGTAATTCTCCTCTTCTTACCGGCAGAAGCAGAGTAATCTGAATCCGTATCGTTCAACTTACTATATTGAGGCATTCAAAATTAATCGTACGATTGATGCAATCCATTTAATCCTGCAAACAATGGTTCAGACCTATCACATCACACTTCCTGAATTCAAACGCGGCTTTCATTTAATTACAGACATAGTCTTAAGGCAGCTCGGTAAACTTCCCGCTCACGGCATTCTGCACGTATTCATCAAACATACCTCAGCGGGGCTTACCATCAATGAAAATGCCGACCCTACGGTGCGCAGGGATTTCGAAAGCACGTTCAATCATCTGGTGAAAGAAAATGAACCGTATTACGAACATGATACCGAAGGCAGCGATGACATGCCTTCACACATCAAAGCCACGCTGGTCGGCTCATCGGTAACTATTCCGATTGTCAACGGCTGCCTTGATTTGGGAACCTGGCAAGGTATTTATCTCTGCGAATTCAGAAACAAGGGAGGACGGAGAAAACTTACGTTAACTCTTCTGACGTAGATAAAAGAAGCAGTTTTTTTTCTCTGCTCACGGGAACATTATCCAAACGAACTTTCGTTAATTTTACGGGCTTTGAAAATTACCAGAGAATGAACAAGCATGATTTTATCCGTTATGCTGTGAAGCACCAAGGCATGAGCAGCGCGCATTTAGAAAAATACATTGACACCACTATCAAAGGATTCACGCCTTACATCATTGAAGAGCGTCCGTTAAACATTCAAGCCATTGATGTTTTTTCGCGCCTGATGATGGACCGAATTATTTTCCTGGGCAGCCCCATTGATGATTATGTTGCCAGCGTGGTCCAAGCGCAGTTGCTCTTTCTGGAAAGTGCAGATCCCAAGCGGGATATTCAGCTTTACATCAACAGCCCGGGAGGCATCGTTTATTCCGGGTTGGGCATTTATGATACAATGCAGTATATCCATCCTGATATTTCTACCATTTGCACGGGTGTTGCAGCCTCAATGGCTGCGGTGCTGCTGTGTGCAGGGGTAAAGGGGAAGCGCACCGGGCTGAAGCACAGCCGCGTAATGATTCACCAGCCGATGGGCGGGGCGGGTGGACAGGCAAGCGATGTGGAAATCACCGCCCGGGAGGTGAGCCTTTTAAAAAGAGAAATTTACGAAGTAATCAGCCAGCATACAGGGCAACCCATTGAGCGGGTGGAGAAGGACGCTGACCGCGATTACTGGATGCGTGCGGAAGAGGCAAAGGAATACGGAATGATTGACGAAGTTCTTGTGTCAAAACCGAAATTGAAAGGAGAAGATTGAAGAACGCTTCAAGACAAATCATTGCATCAGATTCTTTTTAAGAGCGGGAATATCCGGATGACGGGGGTCAATCTTCCCGGCTTTCAACAGATATACCTGAGCACTATCACGCTCACCCAAACTTAAAAATATTTTGGCTTGGTTAATAAAAGGTTCTGGACAGGGGGATGGAATAGTGCAGCTTTTAAATTTTTTGCGAGTCATTCCGTTATTAAATATACCGCCTCTTTACTCCCCTGAAAGATTTTCATCAGCTTAACATTATTTCTGGTTTCAATCTCACGGAGATTTTCAGGCGTCAGGTTATCAAGGTTTCCCTGAATTATCACATCATTTGATTGCCTTACTATATCCGAAAGCGGGATCCGGTTAGTCCAATTTTCAAAATACCGCTCTCCTAACTTTAATCCCCAGAAATAAATTTTTTCATCAGGATATATCTCCGCTATTCTTTTAACCAGCTTGGGTTCTGTGAAATTCGTGCTTGTACCGTATTTCAGCGCATAGAATTTGGATGAAGAACGCTCCCCGTAAATTTTTATGTAGCCCCGGTAATTATTTTCCACTAAATCAATCAAAGCGGCTGCTTCTTTTTTTGAATTCT
>DATLYB010000005.1:0-2699 GCA_035575215.1 Chitinophagales bacterium | reverse complement strand
TGGCTCGTCAACACGGGGTGGACAGGCGGTCCTTATGGAGTTGGAACGCGGATGAAGCTGGCATATACCCGAGCTATGATTACGGCAGCTCTGAATGGCGAATTGGATAATGTGGAGTATGAAACCCATCCCATCTTCGGCTTGCACATGCCCAAATCATGTCCCAATGTCCCATCCGATGTCTTGAATCCACGCAAAACGTGGGCTGACAAAGATGCTTACGATAACAAAGCCAACGACCTCGCGGAAGAATTCAACCGCAATTTTGAAAAGTACGCTTCCAAAGCTGCGGATGATATCCTTAAAGCCGCGCCCAAGCCGCAGGCTAAGGTATGAAATGTCATACCGGATAACGGCTCTTCGTCATTCTGACGTCCTCAAAAAACATTTGCCTTTCTTCATCACTCCGCTTACTTTACGATTGACTTGATTATTTCGCTGAGTATATTTCAGCGTGAAAAGAAAGGAGGGGTTATGAAAAAGTTACTTGTTATTGTTGTTTTCCTTGGCTCTCTGTTATGCGCCTGCACTCCGGCACATGCCCAGCAGGATGCAATGTACAGCATGTACATGTTCAACGGCTTGGCTGTGAATCCAGCCTACGCAGGCAGCCGTGAACGACCCGTAATCACAGCGCTTTACCGGCATCAATGGACAGGACTCGAAGGAGCACCCAAAACGGCTGTGCTCGCAGGACATGCACCGTTGCTCAATGATAAAGTGGGCTTGGGGATGACGCTCGTAAGTGATAATCTCAGCATTTTCAACACCGTCACGGTGATGGGCAGCTATGCCTACAGACTCCGCGTAGGGAAAAGCGGCAGGCTGTCGCTGGGGGTGAATGTGGAGGTGAACAACTTCCGGGCAAAATGGCAAGACCTCAATCTGACTGATACGCAGGACCCTACCTTCATCCTCGCACGGAAAAACGTGGTAAGCCCCAACTTTGGCGCAGGAATCTATTATTATTCCGACAGGTTTTACGCGGGCTTTTCGGTGCCCCACTTTCTGAACATGAGCCTTACGGAACATTTTAAAGCGGAAGGCACCAACATGGTAGCCCGCCAGTGGAAACATTATTTCTACACAATAGGCGCTGTATTCAGACTTAGTGACAACGTCAAATTCAAGCCCTCGCTGCTTTTCAAGCATGTAAAGAATGCGCCTTTCCAGGCTGACATCAATGCTGCTTTTCTTTTCAGGGAGGCGCTGTGGGTGGGCGCCAGCTACAGAACGGGTGATGCCGTAGTATTTGTTACCGAATACAATTTCTCCAAAGGAATCAGGATTGGCTATGCCTATGATTTCACGCTTTCCGAATTGAGCAACTACTCATCGGGCACGCACGAAATCATGATAGGGTATGAGTTCATGAAGAAAGATGCTTATCTCTCTCCGAGGAGGATGAGCTATTTCTGATTTTTAAGTGAATAAACTCTTAATCCTGCGCTGATGAACTCATTAGCAGATTAACGTGATACTGCCTGATAACTTCGTCTTCTTCCCCCCTTAACAAACTCTGCACGCAGATTAGTAGGTATAAACGCCCTTTATGTCGTCACAAGAATTCCACCAGGGTCTCCCCGGTGACTTTTGAATAAACTCTTCTATGCCTGAGCTTTTTTTAGAAGACGAAATGCGCCCCTACTTTGGTGTCAGTTAAAAACAGCTCATTCAGGCTGCCTCCTATTTTCAGATAAGACTGCTTGTTTTTGATGTCAGTGCCTTCTTGCTTCTCCACCTCATAATTGTACCACAGCCCGAAGCCGTCAAACCGGATATCGAAAAAGAACCAATCCTGCGGCATGAAAACCATACCGGGGGCTGCGCCTACATACAATTGCATGGAACGGTTCTTATCGGTCGATACGATTTCGTCATTGAGGAAATTATAGGTTTCGTATTTGCCGCCTCCGGTTCCGAAAGCAAATGCAGCATATCCGTAAATACCAAACCACTTCTTTTCACCGATGAGACGGAAATGATACAGTTCAGGACCGATGCCGATAAAGTTATCCTTGTCTTTCAGCTTAATCTCATCGCCATTGACGTCATCCTGGTAGGTGATGGTGGTGGAAAGGTCAAAATCAAGGAACCCGCCAATAGTGGTATTGTCCGCAAAGAAATAGCCGACATGGGGCATAAACCGGAAGCCGACATCGGTGGGACCTTTCACTGTGCTGCCGTTGACTGTGCGTGAGCCAGTACGCTGAAAGCAGAGGGCGCCCCCTGCTATGATGTTACCTTTTTCAAATTGTGCAAAAACAGGCGTAAGCATCAAGCTTACCCAGCTCATGATGATTAGCTTTTTCATAGGGTTTTTGTTTTTATGTTAACAATAGGCGCAAAATTAGAGAGGCGCCAAAACGAGCAGTTGACCTATATCAAAAATGACTATAATCAATTTTGTGATAATCTCATTTAGCCAGCGTCAGGAGTTTTGCCGCAAATTCCATCGAAAGGAGCGGAGGCGAGCCGGGTTGAATTGGGAGTTCAATTTTCTTTCAAAATGAAATCAGAATATTTCCTGAAAATTTTTCCAAACACAAAGTCCTGGATAATCACAAAGTCGTTCCCGTTATTGATGACGGCATAATAGCGGTCAAGGTCGTAAGGAAGACGGTTGCCTTGTGCATCATATTGCAGCTTGCTGCGCCTGTTGAGCGGCATGTGATAAACCACCATTTGCTTTGAATTCA
>DATLYB010000004.1:0-3327 GCA_035575215.1 Chitinophagales bacterium | reverse complement strand
AGGTAGAATTTCTGAAGAAACGAATCTTGGTTTTGATTAAGCCAAATTTTCAGGTGTTCGGCTGATGGGATGCTGTCGGATTCGATGACAAGCGGAAGTTCTTGAATGTTAAAGAAAGATTTTCTCATTTAAAGAAAGATTTTCTCATTTAAAACGATGCAAGAAAGCTTGCTTATATTTCCAATCAATCAAACTGAGTCATGAATAAACCGGGCGCGCCTTTACGCCAGGTTAATTCCCTTTTCGAGGTAAACATCCTGGATGGCGTTCAGCAGCGCTACGCCTTCAGCCATCGGCTTCTGGAATGCCTTTCGCCCGGAGATGAGACCGCAGCCGCCTGCCCGCTTGTTGATGACGGCAGTAGCAACGGCTTCAGCCATGTCTGATGCGCCTTTAGATTCGCCACCGGAATTGATTAGCCCTACGCGCCCCATATAGCAATTGGCAACCTGGTAGCGGCACAGGTCTATGGGATGGTCGCTGGTGAGGTCGGAATAGACTTTCTTATGCGTCTTGCCGAAGTTGAGTGCGGTGTAGCCGCCATTGGTGGCAGGCAGTTTTTGCTTGATGATATCAGCCTGCAAGGTTACGCCCAGATGATTCGCTTGTCCGGTGAGGTCGGCAGCGGTATGATAGTCGGTTCCGTTATGCTTGAAGCTGCTGTTGCGCAGGTAGCACCACAGAATGGTTGCCATACCCAGTTGATGAGCCGCCTCAAATGCTGCGGACACTTCCTGAATCTGGCGGGATGATTCCGCTGAGCCGAAATAGATGGTGGCTCCCACCGCCACTGCGCCTAAATTCCACGCTTCCTTCACACTGCCGAACAATATCTGGTCATATTTATTGGGATAGGTGAGAAATTCATTGTGGTTGAATTTCACGATGAACGGAATCTTGTGTGCGTATTTTCTTGAAACGGCTCCCAGCACGCCAAAAGTGGAAGCCACAGCATTGCACCCGCCTTCAATCGCCAGTTTTACAATGTTTTCAGGGTCGAAATATTCGGGATTGGGAGCAAAGGATGCGCCAGCCGAATGTTCGATACCCTGGTCAACAGGAAGTATGGAGAGATATCCGGTTCCCGCCAGTCTGCCCGAACCGTACAGGGAGGCGAGGCTTCTTAATACATGGGAAGAACGGTTGGAGTAGCGCCACACCCGGTCAATAAAATCAGGACCGGGATGGTGGAGCGATTCCTTCGGTATGGTTTTGCATTGATGATTTAAAAGAGAATCAGCCTGGGTGCCAAGCAGCTCGGCAATCTTGTCAATTTTTCCTGCTGTTTTAACTGCCATGATGAGGATTTTTGCTTCACAAATATAGGGTGGATTTCAATCTTTGAGAAAGCAGGATGATGTATAATCTCAACCTGTAATTACTGTGCCTTCTTCAAATAATAATCACCTTTCTGTGCCTGGTTGGTTTTTTTTAGCGCCCTGCCCAGCCGCTGGTAAAAAGGTACAAGCTTCGATTTGCCCTCAGTCCGTTCAAGAAAATCAAGATATTCATCAATGAAAGGCGTGAGTCCGGTCGTCTGAATCTTGTAGAATCCTTCCAGCAGCTTATCAAGGTCATGGTCATTTTGATAACGCAGGGCAAGCAATCCGGCTTTGGCATTCAGCGCATCGGGATAGGTCGGATAAATTTTCAGCGCCCGGTCGATATAAAACATTGCTTCGTCCACCAGCTTCATTTGCTCTGCGCCTGCTGCCTTCTGGGCTTCCTTGTACAAATCATATCCGTAAAAACAATTGATGCGCGCGCTGTTGGCTGATATTTTCACCGCAGCGCGGTCAAGCGTCAGGATGTCTTTCCAGTCGGGAACCCGCGACATCGTCTTCGCGCTGAAAGCTACCGTCAAAAGAAGAGGCGCTCCCCATGCCACCGTAGTTTTTATTGAATTGTTCTTAAATAGTGAAGGAATTTTTACGGTGAGCCAATAAGCCACCAAAATGCAAAACCCTAATGATGGCATGTACAGAAACCGCTCATTCATGAACGTTCCGATGTTAAACGCGATATTGGATGCGATGGACAGTGTGGATAAAAAATACAAAATGCAATAAGAAGCAATCGTTTTTTTTTGAAAAAAAATCAGCGCGTAGCCGGTGATGATGAAATAAAAAATCAGCGGGATAAAGGCGCGTGCATCATCCCAGGTGATGAGGGGGATTTGATACGGGTAATAGTCATGCGTAAGCGGATGCGGGAAAAAAAGCAGCTTCACATACAAGCCGAGGGTGTAAAAAATAGTGGCATATTTCTGCTCACTGGTGGCTCCCAGGAACGGATTGTTCATCAGCCCCGTGATTTCCTTTCCGCTGTCCAGCAGGTAGCCTATCGCCTCTCTGCGGATGATTAGATAAACGGCAGCAGTAGCCAGCAGCGGAAGGAAGGTATAGGCGAGTTTCTTCAGATTCGTTTTTTGAAAGTACCAGGAAGTAAGCGGGATGACGGCTAAAAACGTGATTGCGTTTTCCTTTGCAAGAAGCGCAAGCAAAAACAAGGCGGCAGATAATGCCGGCAAGTATTTTTTCTCCGATAAAAGAAATTGATAACTGGCATACAGCGTGCCCAGCGAAAGCAGGAATGACAGAATCTCATCCCTGCCCTTGATGTTCGCCACCGCCTCTGAATGAAGCGGATGAGCGATGTATAACATGGAAGCCGCAAACGGAATTGCTGAGAACCATTTCTTGCCGCGCAGGGGAAACAGCAGCGACAGCAGTTTCAGCAGCAGAATGCCGGTGAGGGCATACAGCAGCACATTGATGAAATGACTCACATGGGGGTTCAGTCCAAAGATTTGATACTCCAGGGCGAACGTCACGATGGATAGCGGACGGTAGCGCGCACCTTGCACCATTGACGTTTGGTTGCCCCAATAGCCGGTGAAACTTTCTGTGCTGAGTATATCCCAGATGCCAGCCAATCCTTTTTTGACGAATTTATTTTCAGAAGCCACCACCTCATCGTCCAGTACATATCCGAATGTGATGCTATATCCGTAGAGCAGAAAGGGAAGAACAAACAGAATGGCAGCGCCCAACCGGTATTGCTTCCAGAAGACGGGCTCGGGAAAAGCGATACGTTGCGAGCTGAGTGGTTTTGCCTGCCCGCTGCTTTTTTTCTTTTTCGGCTTCATCATGCGAAAGATAATACAACATGTTGCGATGATGAAAGCCAGTTCGCTTTGGCTGCTTGTACAGTTCAGCGCTTCGCTGAAATCATATCCCACGCAAACTACGAACCAAGAACTGTTTCAAACAATTTGACCGCTTGTTGAAAATCCACATTCCCACCGCTGAGAATCACTGCTGCTTT
>DATLYB010000003.1:0-5228 GCA_035575215.1 Chitinophagales bacterium | reverse complement strand
GGGCAACCCCAGAGCCGGGTTTGAATACGGACTGATGATGGACGTCAACTTCACCGAAAATTACATCCTCGCCACCGGCATCACCGTTACTATGGCAGGCGGCAACCTCACTTACACCGACTCATTTTTAATGAAAATTCTAGCTGACAGCCTCTTTGCCGGAGATGTGGCGGCAAAATTCAAGCTGCAATACCTCAACCTGCCGCTGGTGTTCAAGATGCGCACAAAAGAAATCGGGCAGTTCCGGTATTACGGAGGATTAGGATTGATTTCCGCTTTCCGCTTCAAGGCGCGTGCCGATGCGGAAGCCAACGGCACGCAGATTTTCGACAACGACAACATCGTGAAAAACAAAGACCAGACCGGTGGCGTGTTCAAATCGGTCGTTTACAACCTTAGCCTGAATGTGGAAGGAGGCATGGAGTTTCCCTTCAGCGACAAGACGGCATTGGTTGCCGCAATTTTCTACCGCAACGGCTTTGTGAACGTGCTGATAGACAGGGATGAGGACAAAATCAGCCTCAATAATCTGGGACTGAGAATTGGAGTTTTGTTTTAATGAAAATGCAGTTTGCAGTTTGAAAATTTGAAGTAACTGCCTCTGATTCGGCTGCTTCAAACCTCAAAACTTCAAACTTCAACCTACTGATGAAAATTGCTGTTGCTCAAAACAACTACCACATCGGGAATTTTGAAAGCAATTTCAAAAAGATAAAAGATTCCATTCACCGCGCCCGTTCCGGAAAGTGCGACCTGGTGATTTTTTCTGAACTGGCGGTATGCGGATACCCTCCCCGCGATTTTCTGGAGTTCAGCGACTTTATCTCACGCTGCGAAGAAGTAATTCAAAAAATTGCCGCTGAATCGAAAGATATTGCCGTCATTGTCGGCAGCCCCTCCCGCAATCCGCGTGTAGAAGGGAAAGACCTCTTCAATTCGGCTTATTACATTGAAAACGGAGAGGTGAAGCAGGTGGTGCATAAAGCCTTGCTGCCCACCTACGATGTGTTTGATGAATATCGTTACTTCGAGCCTAACCGCAATTTTCAAGTCGTCAATTGGAAAGGGAAGAAAATAGCGACTTCTGTCTGCGAAGACATTTGGAACGTAGGTAATGAAAATCCGCTTTACACGATTTGCCCCATTGACGAACTGATGGCGCAAAATCCTGATTTCATCGTCAACATTTCCGCTTCGCCTTTCGATTATGAGCAAACTGACAGCCGCCTTCGGGTGCTGCGCGCCAATTGCCTCAGATACAAGCTGCCGTTGCTTTACGTGAATCATGTTGGCGCACAAACGGAGCTGATTTTCGATGGCGGCTCCATGGTGATGAACGCTGCAGGAAACGTGTATGACGTACTGCCCTATTTCGAAGAAGCCTACCGGGAATATGACCTGACTGATTTGCTCGGCTCTTCAAAAAAACAGGAAGAAGACAAGGCAATTATCCTCCCCAAGATTCAAAAGATACATGACGCCCTTGTGCTCGGCATCCGCGATTATTTTCAAAAACTCGGATTCGAGAAAGCCATTCTTGGTTTGTCGGGAGGCATTGATTCCGCGGTGGTGCTGGTGCTGGCAGCGCGTGCGCTCGGAACCGGCAACGTGCTGTCTGTGCTGATGCCGTCTGAATTTTCTTCCCCCCATTCCGTCACCGATGCCGTGGAGTTGTGTCAGCGGCTGGAGGCAAGGTACGACACCGTTTCAATCTCCAGCATCTATCATTCCTGCCTCGAAACCCTCAAGCCGGTGTTTGCCGGCACCCCCTTCAACGTGGCGGAAGAAAACCTGCAAGCACGCATCCGCGCCAATATCCTGATGGCTTACGCCAATAAGCGGAAATACATTTTGCTGAACACATCAAACAAAAGCGAAACTGCGGTGGGATACGGCACCTTGTATGGCGACATGTGCGGGGGATTGTCCGTGCTGGGTGATGTGTATAAGACGGAAGTGTATGAACTGGCTCAGTATATCAATAAAGATAAAGAGATAATCCCGAAAAGTATTCTCGACAAGCCCCCTTCAGCCGAACTGCGCCCCAACCAGAAAGACACCGACTCGCTTCCTGAATACGCGGTGCTTGACAAAGTGCTCTATCAATACATCGAAAAACGCCAGGGACCGAAAGAGCTGGTAAAGATGGGCTTTGAAAAATCATTGGTTGACCGCGTGCTGAAAATGGTGAACACCAATGAATTCAAGCGCCACCAAACCCCGCCTATCCTGCGCGTATCTCCCAAAGCCTTCGGCATGGGACGCAGGATGCCGATTGTGGGAAAGTATTTGTCATAGCCATTGTTCAATTCCTTCTTTATTTTTTTTTGCAATAAGCCATGTTGCCTAATATAGACCCGGAATGGTGTAACTTAACGAATAAGAAGACATGGAGCCATTTGGCTTTAGCCAAAAATTTGAGTCAGAATTTCGGCTAAAGCCTTTTTGCTTTCCATTCTCAACTGTCCCGTAAAGGGGACGGCATGAAGACTGTTGGCGAGGTAGTTTTTAATCCATATGTCACGTTAAATTAAGTTAGTGTGCTGGCTGAGCAAAAAACAACTCGTGCCATGTCTCTATAATAGTCTATTGACCTTCCATTAAACCTGCTTCTGAAATCCTTACTTTTAACCCTGTAAAAAAGTCCGCAGACAACTTGCAATTACCGTTGACAGGTGACGGTGGACAGTTTGACCACATTTAATTTTAGTCATTTAAAGTGGAAACAAAAGACAAAACAGTAAGCATATCCAAAGACGTTCTCCTCCGCGCGTGGCAGTGTATCTGCACCGCCCGCGCCCTCTCCGACCTCTACGAGGAGAACAAGGACGTTTGCAGCAAATACGTCCACGCCACCTCCAGGGGACATGAAGCCGTTCAGCTTGCGCTTGCCCTGCAACTGCTGCCGCAGGATTGGGTGGCTCCTTACTACCGCGATGATTCCATCCTGCTCGGCATCGGCTGCACGCCTTATGAGCTGCTCCTGCAGGTGCTGGCAAAAAAAGACGACCCTTTCTCCGGTGGAAGAACCTATTATTCGCATCCCAGTTTGCGCAGGGATGACATGCCGAAAATTCCGCATCAGTCTTCTGCCACCGGCATGCAGGCAATTCCGACAACAGGCATCGCACAAGGAATTCAATACCTCGAACAGCAAGGTCTTGCAAATTATCAGGGAAAGGAACCTCCGCTCGTGGTGTGTTCGATGGGTGATGCAGCCTTAACCGAAGGCGAAGTGGCCGAAGCCTTCCACTTCGCTGTGCTGAAATCATTGCCCATCCTCTATCTGGTGCAGGACAACGAGTGGGACATCTCCGCCCACGCCCGCGAGGTGCGCGCCATGAACGCGGTGGAATTCGCCAGGGGCTTCCCGGGTCTGCAGACCTGTTCCATCAACGGCTCCGATTTCATCGAATGTTATGAGGTGCTGCACGAAGTCATCAGGAAAATCCGCAGGGAGCGCAGACCGTTCCTCGTCCATGCACGCGTGCCGCTGCTCAGCCATCATACCTCTGGCGTGCGCAGGGAATGGTACCGCCCGAAAAAAGATTTGGAGGAACACGCCAGCCGCGACCCGTTCCCGCTGCTGCGCGAACAACTATTGTCGCTCGGCTTTGATGAATCAGAACTAAACGCGATGCAACAGAAAACCAAAGAGCAGGTGCAGGCGGATTACCAGCGTGCACTCAAAGCCGAAGAGCCCTCGCCCGATGATTTGACGAAACACATCTTCGCGGAAACGCCCGTGAAGGAAGAAAAAGGCGAGCGTGTTCCGAAAAACGGTGAGAAGGTAGTGATGGTAGATGCCGCACTCCATGCGGTGGATGAGATTCTGCGCAAACATCCCGAAGCGCTGCTCTACGGGCAGGACGTGGGCGGTGAACTGGGTGGCGTGTTCCGCGAAGCCGCCCTGCTGGCGAAAAAATATGGTGATGCGCGCGTATTCAACACGCCTATCACCGAAGCTTACATCATCGGCAGCACGGTGGGCATGTCGGCAGCGGGCTGCAAACCGATTGTGGAAGTGCAGTTTGCCGACTACATCTGGCCCGGGCTGAATCAGCTCTTCACCGAGGTGAGCCGCTCGTGCTATCTCAGCAACGGCAAGTGGCCCGTGCAGACGCTGATTCGCGTGCCCATTGGCGCCTATGGCAGCGGAGGTCCCTATCACTCATCGAGCGTGGAATCGGTGGTGCTGCAAATCAAGGGCGTGAAGGTGGCGTATCCCTCCAATGCCGCTGACATGAAGGGTTTGATGAAGGGCGCTTTTTATGACCCCAATCCCGTGGTGCTTTTCGAGCATAAGGGATTGTACTGGTCAAAGATGCCAGGCACGGCTGATGCGAAAACCATCGAGCCGGATGAGCATTACATCATCCCGTTAGGGAAAGCAAGAATTGATTTGGAAGCAAGTATCACTGAGGTGCATCACGGCAATACGTTAACAGTAATCACTTATGGCATGGGCGTTTATTGGGCGAAGAATGCGGCAAAGAATTTCCCCGGAAAAATTGAAATCGTTGATTTGCGTTCGCTGAATCCGCTGGATGAAGAGATGATTTTCTCTTCCGTGAAAAAGCACGGCAAGTGTATTGTGCTGACGGAGGAGCCGCTGCAAAATTCGTTTGCAGAAGCACTGACAGGGCGGATTGCCTCCGAATGCTTCCAGTGGCTGGATGCCCCCGTGAAAGCCATCGGCTCAGTGAACACGCCCGCCATCCCGCTGAATGCCACGCTGGAAAAGGCAATGCTGCCCAGCGCAGAAAAGGTGGCGCAGGTGATGGAAAACCTGTTAAGCTATTGATTTTAGGACATACACTATGCTCACTTGGCAAAAGAATATTCTGATTTCTCAAATGAAACCGTGTAAAAGGAGATTTCGATACGTTAGAATGATAATTGAATAACCGTGAAATCCCGAAGGGATGACATAAATCTGAATGCAAGAAGAAAATCTGGTAGATTGATTATTAGGATGCTTTGATTTCCGTGCAGAAATTAAAAAAGTCAGGTCCAGCACCTAAAAAATGGGACTTAGCCACTTTCAACCCCTTTATCCACATTACGGAAAATGCTGAATCCAGCGTCATCTAATTCCCTAACTTTGCCCGAACTTTTTGTAAACCAATGCCCAGAGACAGCTCCATCAAATCCGTGCTGATTATCGGCAGCGGACCGATAATCATCGGACAGGCTTGCGAATTCGATTATTCCGGCTCGCAGGCTGC
>DATLYB010000002.1:0-7183 GCA_035575215.1 Chitinophagales bacterium | reverse complement strand
ATCGACCAACACGGTTGTCATACTGATACGTCTGTGAATGTAATTCCGTATGATGTGGTTCGTGTCGCATTTGATACGGCTGTAATTGAAATAAATTACGGGCAGGAAGTGACCCTCACTCCTATCATTCAGCCTGATGATTCGGCATTCAGATACTCGTGGACGCCCGAAACAGGGTTAAGCTGCACAGATTGCAGGAATCCGGCTGCAAGCCCTGTAATTTCTACAACTTATTGGCTGACGGTGTTTGACGTCCACGGCTGCCCTGCTTCAGCCCAAATACGAGTGGACGTTACCAACAATTTGGTGTTAGTTGTACCCAATGCGTTTACTCCAAATGGTGACTTATTCAACGATATTTTGTATGTTTACTATCAATTTCCGGTTGCTTCTGTAAGGTTCAGGATATTTAACCGCTGGGGAGAAAAAATCTTTGAGACGAAAAATATCAATGACGGGTGGGATGGAAGTAATAAAGGGAAACCTCAACCTCCCGGTGTGTATGTGTACTATGTAGAAGCCGTTTTTACTGACGGGCAGGAGAAGCAAATAAAAGGAAGCGTAACAATTTTGAAATAACGGAAAAAAAAATTTTAAATTTGGTCACATGAAAAAACTACCCAAATCTGCACCCGTAGTGGTTTTGGCGCTTGCTCTGGGGTTAGGAGCAATGGCGCAAGACCCCCATTTTTCCCAGTACAATGCGAGCCCGCTGAACGTGAATCCCGCGATGACGGGAATGTTCAACGGCAATTACCGGATTACCGCCATTTACCGGAGCCAGTGGAACAGCATCCTTAAGGATGAAGCCGTACCGATGTTCCGCACTTTTTCTGCATCGTTTGACTTGCGTATTCCCGTTCCAAGCAACAAAGATGCCTTCGGGCTGGGAGTAAGCTTTATGAACGACAAAGCTGGCGAAGCCGAGTTCGGAACCAATGGCGTAAGCCTGAATCTTGCTTACCTGAAAGCCCTTGATCAGCAGGGGAAAAATTTTCTATCTGCAGGTTTTCAGGGAGGCGTAAACTTCCGCAGCATTAATTATGCGAATCTGCGTTTCGGCAGCCAGTTTGACGGAACAGGCTTCAATCCCACCCTCTCACCGAATGAAACATTTGGAGACGACCACTTCACCTTTTTCGACATCGGTGCGGGAATCTTCTGGTATTATTTTCCAAAAAAGAGAACCAATTACTGGGCGGGCTTTGCGGTTTCACATCTGAACAGACCTGACCAATCGTTCTATGAAGGCGATGATGCAAAGCTTTTCATGCGCTATACCGGAACAGGCGGGATACAGGTTCCGCTGGGCGGACAGCTTGACCTGCTGCCGAGTTTCCTCATCATGAGCCAGGGACCTGCTTTTGAAACTCAAATCGGAACTTTCCTTAAACTGCTTTTTGAAAGCAACAAGCCGCAGGGAAATGCATTTTACATCGGACCATGGTATCGCATCGTCCGCGGTGAAGATAAAGCCATCGCCAGCGATGCTTTGATTCTTGCGACAAGATTTGATTTTGCGAGCTTCAGCCTTGGATTTGCTTATGATTTGAATTTCTCTGAACTCACAGCCGCCACCAATTCACGGGGCGCCTTTGAAGTTTCCGCATTGCATGTGGGTGCATTCAAATCAAAGCCGAAAGCCATTTATTGTCCGAGGTTCTGAAGCAAGAGGTGAACGCCTAATCCTCCGGGCGGGTTTCTCCGTTGCGGATAATCTCAAATTCCACCCTGCGGTTGAGTTTGCTATCTTCGGGCGTTTTTTCCACTTTTACAATGGGGCGCGTACTGCCGTAGCCGACCGCTTCAATTCTTTCGGGTTCAATACCTCCCTTTGTCACCAAGTATTCCTTAATTGAATTGGCACGCTGCTGTGACAGCTTGTTGTTGGCTTCCGCATTCCCCTGCTGGTCGGTATGCCCTGAAATTTTCAGGCTGTATGTCGGATTATCAAGCATGAAATTCATAATCCGGTCAAGGTCTGCGTGCATTTCAGGAAGTATCTCCCAGTCATTAATTGCAAACTCGATACTCTTGAATTCTATTCTCACAAAATTGATGGCGGGGACCCTAAAGTGCATCACAGTGTCGCGTTGCAGTTGAAATATCTTTTCAATACGGAAAAAATTTTCGCCCTGGATAATCAGCAGATAGCGGCTGTTATTTATCAAATCGAAGGAAAACGAGCCATCGGAACGGAGATATTTGGGCGCCACTTCTATGCCGTTGGTAAGGTCAATGATGGAAACGATTCCTTCGAAAGGCTCTCCCGTTATGGAGTCTTCCAGTGTTCCGCCAAAGTTAGTGTTGGCTGCAGGCTGGGCTTCCATGGGCAGGGGAAATGAAAAAAGGTCAACGTTTTCGAATCCCTTTTTTTCCGAGCGGGCATAAAAAAGGTCTTTCGACTCGGAATCAATAGTGAAATAAAATTCCTCCCCCTTTCCGTTCACGAGCGGTCCGATATTTTTAGGCTCCGTCCAGTGCCCGTTCGCAAGCCGCGTTTTGAAAATATCAAACTCACCGAAATTAAGCAGTTGCCCATTGGAGCTGAAATAAAAGACATCATATTTTGGATGATAGAAGGGACTTGCTTCCGCATCTTTAGTATTCACCATCGGTCCCATGTTACGCGCAGGCGCCCACTTGCCGTTTTTCATGAGGGTGGTAAAATAAATATCCGTGCTGCCGAATCCGCCATCGCGGTCAGATACGAAATACAAGGTATCTTCCGAGTGTGAAAGCGATGGATGCGAATCCCAGGCAGGGCTGTTTACTTCCGCTCCCAGGTTTCTCACATTTCCCCAGTTGCCATCGCTGATAAGGTCGGCAACATACAGGTCACAGTTGCCAAAGCCATCGGGAGCTTCACATCTTACAAAATACAGATGTCGTCCGTCACGGGTGATGCACGGTGAGCCTTCGTTCAGGTGCGTGTTGATTCCTTCGAGAGGCTCGGCTTTTCTCCAGGCGTTTTCGTCTTCGCGGGCAGCCCAAAAGACATCTTCATTATACCAGTCTTTGCCAGCGATTTTCTTCCGGTTACGCTTGGATGTAAAAAGCAGCACATTGTTAGAGATGTTCAGTGCAGGACCATAATCCTCATAGCCGGAATTAATCATATCACCCATATTAAGGAACACACCGCGTGGCGGACGCAGTGTGTCAATCTGCTTTCTGAAATCTACCAGCTCGTAGTAAAAATCCAGCGGAACATATTCATCCTTTTCGTTGAAAATCAGCTTGTCATAAATCTGCCATATGAAATCCCTGTCTTTTTCAGTGTTCTTCAGCACAAGGCGGTACATATCTTTGGCTTCTTCCAGTCTGCCTTTCTTCTCATAAACCTGTGCGAGCATCCACAGCAATTCATAGTCGCGGCTGAAATTTTCGCAGGCAAAGCTGCTGATATATTCTTCCAGAAGTGGCAGCAGGCGGTCATAATCTTTGCTTTTTTCCGCCTTCAGGATTTCCTTTCGTTTTGTCTCGTCATAGTAATAAGGCGCATCAAGATTTTTGAAATTAAACACCTGCAGATTACGGCTGATTAGCCCTTTCTTGTCGAGTTTCTTATCGGTAATGATATATCTTTTTTCCTGGGCAGTAAGGTGTAATGAAAACAAAAGCCCAAGCAGGCAAACAAATATGGTTTTTGTTATGTTGGAATGCAGTGCCATTCAGCCGCTTTCAAATTTTCAGAGTATGGAAAGAATAAAGATGGACAGCTTGCTTATACGCATTATTGCTGGAAGGGGTTGGTATTGACTCATGTCAGTTTTGCCATTTCTGCCATCACTTAATTTTACCTTTCTTATGACAAAGAAGAAAATCCTCTTCACCATCGGCTCACCCAATCAAACCACGCAGATGCACCAAATCTCCATGCACCTGCCGGATTACGACTGCTTTTTCTCGCAGCACTACGGCAAGCATCCCTGGGTGGAATTGGGGCAGCATATCAAGATTCTTGATAACACTATCATCGGGGTGAAAAGCCACTGGAAGAAAAAAGCTGACGCCTATCTGGCAGCGCACGGTTTGCGGAATGACTACCGCGCAGAGGTTTACGGCAACAAATACGACATGGCGGTGATGTGCATTGACTATACCGTCCCGAAGATGTTCCGCAAAATCAAATCCATTTTCATCCAGGAAGGCATGATTGACCCGCTGCGCACACTGGGCAAGATTGTGAAATTTTTCAGGATGCCCGGCTACTGGGCATTTGATACTTCACTGATGGGTTATTCCAACAAGCCTGATTTGTATTGTGTCGCCTCCGAAGGCTACAGGCAGCATTATATCAAAATGGGCGTCACCCCTGAGAAAATCATCGTCACCGGCATCCCCAATTTTGACAATGCCGAATCATTCCGCCACAATGACTTTCCCCACAAGGGTTATGTGATGGTCGCCACTTCGGATATTCGTGAGGCGTTCAGAAACGAAGACCGCATCGGATTTATTAAAAAATGTGTGGAGATTGCCGCAGGCAGACCGATGCTGTTCAAACTGCATCCCAATGAAAACAAGGAGCGTGCGGAGCGGGAAATCAGGGAACACGCACCGCCCGGCACGCTGATTTTTCATGAAGGCAACACCAACCACATGATTGCCAACTGTGACGAGCTGATTTGCCAGTATTCCACTGTAGTGTATATCGGCATGGCGCTGGGGAAAAAAGTGCATTCGTTTTTTGATTTGGATTATTTAAAAAAGATGATGCCCCTCCAGAATGGCGGCAAATCGGCTGAGCGCATTGCTCAGGTCATCAAAGGCTACATGGAGTTTGATGGCAGCGGCATGGAATTTTTAAAACAATACCAACCGCCCTGGCTTGAACATCCTCACCATCATACAAGCCCGCAGAGGCTCGTCACGGCTGCCTGACAAGGTGCTGCTGCCGCTTGCCGGCAAGCCGCTGCTGGCGCGCATGGCTGAACGGGTGCTCGCGGCACGCAACGCGGGAACGGTAGTCGTTGCCACCACCACCGAAGCGCAGGACGATGTGATAGCCGGATTATGTGAGCGGGAAAATCTTACCTGCTTTCGCGGACATCCCACCGACCTGCTCGACAGGCACTATCAGGCTGCCGTTTGGTGGATGCAGTCATCGGATAACCCGGATATTGCCGTTGTAAAAATCCCTTCCGACTGCCCCCTCATTGACCCGCAGGTGATTGACCGCGTGATTGGATTTTTCATTGATAATGCCGGCAAATATGACTACGTCAGCAACCTGCATCCGGCAACATATCCCGATGGAAACGATGTGGAAGTGATGACGTTCCGGGCACTGGAAGATGCATGGAAAAATGCCGGGCGTCCTTTAGAACGAGAACACACGACTCCTTATATCTGGGATAATCCTGAAAAATTCCGGATTGGAAACGTGGCGTGGGAAACCGGAAAGGATTTTTCCATGAGCCACCGCTTCTCGATTGACTACAAGGAAGATTATGACTTCATTAAAACAGTATATGATGAATTGTATCCGCAGCATCCGCTTTTCGGATTGGATAACATTCTCGCTCTGCTTGACAAGCGCCATGATATTTTTGCGATTAACAGTAAGTTTGCAGGCGTGAACTGGTACAGGCATCATCTGGATGAGTTGAAAACCATTCGTCCTGAGCACACCCGAATCCTCAAACCCTGAAGGCATAAACCGCACATTCCGGCATGACGCCCCAAACACTCCAGCGTCTTCAATCTCTCGCCCTGCGCGTGCGCGAGCACATCCTGCGCCTGTCCACCGATGGCGGCTGCTTCACAGGCGCCTCGCTGTCGTGCACCGATTTGATTGTGTATCTCTATGCTGAATTTCTCAACATCCATAAAAACAATCTCAAAGACCCCGGCCGCGACTATCTGTTTCTCTCCAAAGGGCATGATGTTCCCGCACTCTACGGTACGCTGGCTGAACTGGGCTTCATCGAAAAAGAGCGGCTGAAGAATCACCTCAAATCCAGCGACCACATCTACTGGCATCCCAGCGTCAGCATTCCCGGAATCGAATTCCACTCCGGCTCGCTCGGACATCTGCCTGCCGTGGCAGCGGGAGTGGCAGTTGACTGCAAGCTGCGCAATACGAACAACCGCGTGATTGTAATCACCGGTGACGGTGAGTTGAATGAAGGCTCCGTATGGGAAGCGGTGATGATTGCCGCTGCGCAAAACCTGAACAACCTGACCTTCGTGGTTGACCGCAACGAGTTTCAGGCGAATGTTGAAACGGAGAAACTCGTGCCGCTCGAATCACTGGAGGAAAAGTTCAGGGCGTTTCATTGGGAAGTGAGACGCGTCAACGGACATGACTTCCGGCAGCTCGAAGCCGCTTTCACCGCCCTGCCCTTCCACCCTGAAAAGCCCAGCGTGATTATCGCAGACACTGTGCGCGGCAAGGGAGTGCCCAGCATCGAAAAACGCGCTGACCGCTGGTTCTGCAATTTCAAAAAAGAAGAGGTGGAGGACCTCATTAAGGAATTGCACGGAGCGGCAAAGACGGAACTGAAATCGGAAACGCTGGTGGTCAGATAAACAAGACTCATCGGGAGCTGTGTGCTTTTCTGTGTACTGGAATTTAGACCCGGCATCCATTCCGGAATTATCTAGTACTTAAACACGCTGCAAGGCAGCACCAAAACATTTGACGGCAGCATCCGGCACAGCAAGCCGGATTTCACCGATGAGCAGATTCACTTTGCCGTTTACGAATCCGTCCCCCTGCTTGCTTTTTTAGACGTATCTTTGGGCTATTGTTAATTTTTTAAAACCAGTAAAATGAAAAAAGGTAAAGTAAAGTTTTTCAATGAATCAAAGGGATTTGGATTTATTTCTGACAGCGAAGGCAGGAAAGATGTTTTCGTGCACTCATCCGGGCTGAAAGACCGGATACAGGAAGGAGACGAAGTAACCTATGAGGTGGTTGAGGGTAAAAAAGGGCTCAACGCAGTGAACGTAAAGCGCGCATAAAATAAATTGCTATCTTCAGAAATCCGTCCGGCAAAAGCGGGACGGATTTTTTTTGCCTGAGAAATAATCCCGCTGTTCACCCTTACTTCGTGCCGCAATGAACTACGAAACCCTTCTGAAAGAAACTGCCCTCGCTGACGAGCGCTACGTGGTGCTCACGGCTGAAAACCGCGCCCTGATACGCGGCCTGCCGCAGGTGCTTGACGGGCGT
>DATLYB010000001.1:0-6826 GCA_035575215.1 Chitinophagales bacterium | reverse complement strand
CCTGCCGCTCCCACGCCCATTGAACCGTTGACGCCTTCGTCTTCACCATCGCTGATATGGCAATTATCAATGACAAGATTTGCCGGATTTTGCAGCAGCAGTTGCTGCCCCTGGGAGAAGATGGCACGTCCGCCATGTTCAAAGTCGCAGAATTTTAAGCTACCCGTGCTGTTTGCGCGGAAGATGAACATATACCAACGCTCGGTGACGGTGTCGCTGACGAAGCGGATGCGGTTAGTAGAATTTCCTTCGGCAATCAGCGCGCCTATGATGTCAACCGTTGCCGACTCTTTCAATCTTACCACCACGCCCGGCTCGATAGTGAGCGTCTGACTATCGGGGACGGTCAGCGTGGCATAAGCCGGAATGAGATAGGGGCTGCCCGCCAGCGTGAGCGGCCCCCCGCTGCCGTCATAGACGCTGCCGGAGATGGTGGTTTGCGGGGAAGCGGTTTTGCTTGAAAAAGCGCAAGCGCATAGCAGAAGAAACAGTCTTTTCATGAGAGTTTGGAATTTGAGGGTAAGAAAATAAAAGAGAGTTCAGAAAAATTCCTGCGGAAGAAAAAACCGGAAGAGAAGACCCTCTTCATAATAAGAATGATGAAAAAGCTATACTAAGCTACCCAATGTTATCAGGAAAGGAGCGCAATTGCAGAAAAATTTTTGCACATGTCATCTGCCTGCGGATGAAGCCCCAAAAGATTAAATTTCTCTTTCACTAAATTTGGAAAAACATTACTTCATGCAATCCACCACTGCCAAGCCGAAGAAGCCATCCAGGCAGGCAAAGACCGACAATTATCAGCACCATGATTATTTCAAAGTGGACGAGCTGCTTAGCGACACGCATAAATTAGTGCGGGAAAGTGTGCGTGCCTGGGTGAAAAAGGAAGTCAGTCCCATCATCGAGGAATATGCGCAAAGTGCGGAGTTTCCGAGCCATCTCATCAAAGGGCTTGCTGAAATCGGGGCATTCGGTCCCACCATCCCACAGGAATACGGGGGTGGCGGGATGGATGAAATTGCCTATGGCATCATCATGCAGGAACTGGAGCGCGGAGATTCCGGCATCCGCTCCACCGCATCGGTGCAAGGCTCGCTGGTGATGTTCCCTATTTACCAATTCGGCAGCGAGGAACAAAGGAGAAAATACCTTCCCAAACTCGCCAAGGGTGAACTGATGGGATGCTTCGGATTAACCGAACCCAACCACGGCTCCAACCCTGCCGGCATGGAATCCACCATCAAAGACAAAGGCAGCCACGTGATACTGAACGGCTCGAAGATGTGGATTTCCAACTCTCCGTTTGCCGACATTGCCGTAGTATGGGCAAAGGATGAGAAAGGCGAGATACGGGGGCTGATTGTCGAACGCGGCATGGAAGGCTTCTCCACTCCGGAAACACATGGCAAATGGTCGCTGCGCGCTTCTTCAACAGGGGAATTGGTGTTTGACGGTGTAAAAGTGCCGAAGGAAAATATTCTGCCCAATGTAAAGGGTTTGAAGGGACCGCTGTCGTGCCTTTCCACTGCGCGTTACGGCATAGCATGGGGTGTCATTGGCGCAGCACTTGATTGCTATGATACTGCCCTGAAATACTCGCTTGAAAGAATACAGTTCGGAAAACCGATTGCCGCTTTTCAGCTCACGCAAAAAAAATTGGCTGAAATGATTACTGAAATCACCAAAGCACAGTTAATGGCATGGCGGCTCGGTGTGTTGAAGAATGAAGGAAAAGCAACACCCGCTCAAATCTCCATGGCAAAGCGCAGCAACACCGAGATGGCGCTGAACGTGGCACGCACCGCTCGGCAGATTCTTGGCGGCATGGGCATCACCGGAGAATATCCCATTATGCGCCATATGATGAATCTCGAAACGGTAATCACTTATGAGGGCACGCATGAAATTCACCTGCTGATTACCGGGCAGGATGTGACGGGCATCAGTGCTTTCGAGTGAAATATGTCATTATTCAAGCATTTTTCTTTGAAAGAAATTCACAATTAAAGAGCTTTCTCCACATATTTTCTCACGAAGAAAACCAGCTTATCCACTCAAAAATTCCTTTTTATCAACATAGCAGACGCAATTGTTGAAAATCCCCCGCTTTTACTTGCCTTTGTTTGTTTAATTTTTTGTGAGTAAGAGGTAAAAGTGTTTATTGACGTGTGCGAAAAATCTGCATTACTTTTTTTAGATAAAAGCGAACCAACTTTGACTTTTCGATATAACTTTAGCGCCCCTTTCAATTATTAAGTTCCTATTAATCCCGCTGAAATGCCTGAAACTGTTGATGTTGCAAAGAAGCCCCTTGAAGTAGTCACCCGGAAGAGAGAAACGATTGACCTGTCGTCATACACCTTCGGAAAAATTCCTCCGCAAGCAAAAGAATTGGAGGAAGCGGTTCTCGGAGCCATGATGCTGGAAGCCAATGCGGTCGCCACAGTTATTGACATTTTGAAGCCGGAGAGTTTCTATGTAAATGCCCACCAGCTTATTTTCCAGGCGATTCACAACCTGTTTAACAAGTCGAAACCCATTGATATACTGACGGTTATCGAAGAATTAAAGCTGATGGGAAGACTGGAGGATGCGGGAGGTCCTTTTTTCATTACGGAATTAACAAGCCGCATCGCATCGGGAGCCAACGTGGAGCATCATGCCAGAATCGTTGCTCAGAAGTTTATCCAGCGTGAATTGATTCGCATTTCCAGCGACATCATCCGTGATTCGTATGAAGATACCACTGACGTGTTCGAATTGCTGGACAAAGCCGAGCAAAATCTCTATTCTGTTGTTGACCGGAACCTTCGCAGGAATTACGACACGATGAGCAACCTGCTGTCGAAGGCGCTCAATGAACTGGAACATATTCGCAATCATCAGGACAGCCTCACGGGAGTGCCATCAGGATTTACAGAGCTTGACCGCATAACAGGGGGCTGGCAAAAGCCTGATTTGATAATTGTAGCTGCCCGCCCGGGCATGGGTAAAACGGCTTTTGTATTGTCGGTAGCAAAGAATGCAGCGGTTGACTATGGAAAACCCGTGGCGATTTTTTCATTGGAAATGTCATCGCTTCAGCTTGTGAACCGGCTCATTTCTTCCGAGGCAGAACTGGAAGGCGATAAGCTGAGAAGGGGCACGCTTGAGCCTTATGAATGGGAGCAACTGACGCATAAAGCCGACAGGCTTTCGGAAGCGCCTTTGTATATTGACGATACGCCTGCCATTAACATTTTTGAACTGCGCGCCAAATGCCGCAGGCTGAAAATGAAGCATGATGTGCAGCTTTTCATTGTTGACTACCTGCAACTAATGTCGTCAAGCCCTGAAAGCAAAGCAGGCAACCGCGAGCAGGAAATCAGCAATATCTCACGCTCGCTGAAAAGCATTGCAAAAGAATTGGATACGCCTATTATAGCAATCTCCCAGCTGAGCCGTGCCGTGGAAACGCGCGGGGGAGTGAAACGTCCTCAATTATCTGACCTGCGCGAATCAGGCGCAATCGAACAGGATGCCGACCTGGTCATCTTCCTCTACCGTCCTGAATACTATAACCTTGACGTGGATGAACAAAACAATCCCACTCGGGGCGTAGCTGAAATCATCATTGCCAAACACAGGAATGGCGCGCTTCGCACCGTCTATGCCCGGTTCATCGATAAGTTCGCCAAGTTCGTAGACCCGGATATCAGCCTCCTCCGCGAGCAGAGAACGCTTTCATCAACCAATGAATCGCCTTCTGTCATCACCATCAAGTCAAAAATGGATGATTTGAGCGAGGAGGACGAAACTCCGTTCTGACTGTCATAACTTCTCCACAGCCGGTTGATATGAAAACCGCCTGAATGCAACCTGTTCCCTTACACACTTTTTACATTTCCTATTTCCTTCCTCCATGAAGGTTCTGTAATTTTACTTTGTGTCGAATTAGTGGTATTATTAGAACAGTATTTCCCTGAAAAAGACCATCCGTCATGAAATCACTACTTGTTTATCTCTGCCTGCTGTGTTTTTTCAGCCTTAACGCAAGGGCTCAATTTATTCTTCAGGAAGATTTCCAGCAGGGAATACCGGGCACATGGGCGCTAATCAACAATGACAGCCGAATCCCTGATTCCGCCACCAACTTCGTCACCGATGCTTGGGTAGCCATATCCGACAGCAGCGATACCACTGACATCATTGCCGTTAGCACTTCTAAATACTCTCCGGCTGGCGCTGCTGATGACTGGCTGATAACTCCGCTTCTTTCGCTGGGCAGCAATGGAATTCTCACATGGTATGCAAGGGCGTTCAGTTCAACCGCTGCCGATGGCTATCAGGTGAGAATTTCTACTACGACTCCCACCATTGCCGGATTTAATGCGCTTGCGCCATTATTTTCCACATCCGAAGAAAACACAAGCTGGACAAAACATTCCGTTGACCTTGCAGCAGCGGGATATTCAAATCAAACGGTTTATATAGCCTTCAGAAACAACTCCAATGACAAGTATTTGCTTGCCCTGGATGACGTGACTGTTTTCGATTGCAATTCCCTGAATGCCGATGCAGGCGTGATTGACACTTCCACCACGGTTTCCTGCGCAGGCGCTCCGGCTCTCGATTTAAACCTCTCCCCCGTCTATCTTTCTCCTGCCGGAGGAAATACTATCAGCGGCAATACCAACGATGTTCCCAACTGGGACCCGCTGCCGGGGCGCCCCTTTGAAGACGGGGGATGCTGCGCTTCAGCCAGTCCGCCTTATCAGATTGTGGCATTTCAGGTTTCCGAATCGGGGAATTATGATATTGTGCAAGTGCAGACGGGTTATGATGGAATGATGTTCATCTATACGGACCCGCTTGACCTCACCATTCAGGTGCCGCTGAATCCCGGATTTGCTGCCGGCATGACTTACGTTACGGGCAATGACGATGGAGACAGTATTGGCGTGTCGGAAATTCTCTCGTTGCATTTAACGCAAGGAGAAACTTATTACCTCATTTCCACCGGCTTTGACTCCACCTCTTTTGGCGACTATACTACCACCTTTACGGGTCCCGGCATCATTTTAATTGATAACCGAAATATCGCGGACTTGCCTTTTGATTACAACTATGTCGTGTCAAATTCAAGCGATGTGATAGTGTCAATTGGCGATGACCTGACCAATGAAACGACTTTTCCCGGTTCAGTGAGCGGGGCTACTTTTTCAGTGTGCGGAGTGTCTTATGTGGAAGCCAACCTTGATTTATCCCAATACATCGGGCAGACACTGGCATCTTTCACCAGTGACATCAGTTCCAATAATTGTGCTGACATCACCCCTGCCTGCCACAAGGCAGTAATTTTCTCCGAAGGAACTGCCGATGCAGGTACGGCTGATACCGTATGCGCTGGGAATAGCGTTACGCTCATCGCATCGGGCGGAATTGCATACTCCTGGAGCACGGGTGATACCACAGCAAGTATTACCGTTACGCCTTCCACGACAACGCCCTACTCAGTAACGGTGACCAACAGCCTCGGCTGTACTGCAACCGATGTCGTCACTGCCTTTGTTTATGCTGCCGATGCAGGCGTGTTTAACTCGGCTCCGCTTTCCGCTTGCAGCGGAGACCCCCGCTTACTTCTGACACTTAACCCAGAATTCAGTAAAAATTTCTCCCTCAGCGGAAACAATACAATTACGGGGAACACACTGAAATATTTTACCTGGTTTCCGCTGGATGGTCGTCCTTTTGAAGACGGAGCCTGCTGCACGCAGAATAATTCTCCTTACAACATCAATCCTTTCCGCGTTGACGTAGAAGGCGATTATAAAATCACGCAGCATCAGCAGGGGTACGATGGTCTTATTTTTCTTTATACTGACCCTTTTGACCTCACTGCAAATCCTCCCGTCACTTTTATTGATGCAAATGACGACAGCTCCGGTGTTGTGGGTGTGTCGGCAATAAATTCCGTGTTTCTGAATCCCAGCAAAACGTATTATCTCGTTTCTACCGGACTCAATGCAGGCAACTATGGAAATTATACCACTGCATTCATCGGTCCAGGTAATGTACTGCTTCCTGTGGCTCCTGATTCTGCTCTCTTCGGCTTTGAATATATCATCGTGGACAACACCAGCACTATTACTTCATTCGGAACTGACTTATCCAATGTTGTTTCATATCCTGGTTCTGCATCAGGCACAAGTTATCAGGTTTGTTCGGTGTCATATCTGGAAGACTCCGTTGACATCTCCAACTATCTGGGAAGCCCGTTGGCGGACCTGCTCAATGAGGATTGCCTCGATGTTTCCGACAATTGCAAAGTCGTGACAATATTTACTAACCCTTCCGCATCAATTTTTACTCCCAACCAAACCGTTTGCTTCACTGACACCATTTCCATTTCAGGAAATGTTCCTGCTGTTGGTACTGGTCAATGGACATTTTTTACCGGAGGCGGCATTATTGAAAACATTTTTCTTCCCACCACCCGCATTTATGGATTAGCTGCAGGTATGAATACTGTTGCATGGACAGTGAATAATGGCGGATGCGGTGATTTTGATACGATGAGCATTTTTGTAATCAAGCCCCCTGCCAATGCCGGCATGGATGACACGGTGTGCCGGGGTGGAAGTGTGACACTTACCGCAAGTGGCGGAGTTTCATATTCCTGGAATACCGGGCAGACCACCGCTTCCATTACGTTCAACGCGTTCATCACAAAATCATACACCGTAACCGTTACTGACGGAAACGGCTGCAGCGCAACGGATACTGTCGTTGTAGCGGTGAACCTGCCCCCTGTGGTGAATATACCGGATGTCACCATTTGCCC